>NZ_JBEWSZ010000011.1 GCF_040537815.1 Mesorhizobium shangrilense | reverse complement strand
GACATGCCCGAACTCGGCGCGCTCGGCCAGGCTCAGGCCGCTTCCCTCGCAGGCCTCGCGCCGGTCACTCGGCAATCAGGGCAATGGACCGGCCGCGCATTCATCCGCGGCGGACGGGCCAATCTCCGACAGGCACTCTACATGCCTGCTCTCCTCGCCATGCGCTTCAATCCTGATCTCAAGGCCAAGTACGATCAGCTCACAGCGGCAGGCAAACCCTTCAAGGTCGCAATCACCGCCATCATGAGGAGGCTTATCCTCCTCGCAAACGCTTTACTCAGGGATGGTCGAAACTGGACCCAATCCCTTCCTTGACCAACACGGATACTCCAGGAGGCCCGATCACCACCAGATCATTGGAGTCTTGGTCAGCAATTCCTGACCGGTCTCGGTTATGATGAAGTTCTGCTCGAAAGCCGCCGAGCCCCCCTCCGGATCGCTCAGGAAGAACTCCGACGATACCACCATGCCAGCTTGGTAGGGCGTATCGACCAGCTGGATTTCGGGATCGAGCGTTTCGGCCTCTTTCGCGAAAACCGGCACGGGAAACTGCCAGAATGTTCCGGTGCCATGGCCGTAGATCGGCCATTGGCCCAGCCCCTGTTCGGAATCGAAGAAGCCGACCTTTTGCGCCAGCTTGTCACCGGCTCTGCCAATATCGCGGGCGGTAAGGCCGGGCTTGTACATGGCTCGCACCTCTTCCACGACCATGGCACAATCCTCGATCACCCGCTTCTGTGCCGCGCTCGGCTTGTTGCCGCACACCGCCGTTCGACCGGGATCGATCCAATAGCCGTGCATGATCGGGCCGTAGACCCAACCGCGGACGATATCGCCGTTCTGCGGGCGGCTTTTCGAAAAGCTGTAGAACGGATCGCTCCACATCTGCGCGCGAGACGCTGGCCCGTGGTTCACCGAAACGCGGTGGAATCCGCCACCGGCCCGCATGATGATACCGGCCGCGCGTGCCGCCGCCTCGGTTTCCATCTCGCCACCGATCAATGCCTCCATCATCGCACCAAGTGCCTTGCCGGCGACTTCGCCGGCTTCGCGATAGGCGTCGAGCTCGGCCGGCGATTTGATCAGCTGCGGCCGGTACAGCAGATGGTCGCAAGGCGTCCATCGGATCTCGGGAGCGGCTGCGATCATCAACCGGTGGAAATCCACCGGCAGAGTGTCGTCACCGACGTAGCAGATGTTCTCGGTGAGGCCGAGTCCGCGGACCCGCTGCGCAACTCCGGCGGCGAGATTGTCGTGCTGATGCTTCTCGCCGCAGGCAACCGTCCCGTCAGGAATGCCGGCGAGCGACTCGATCGTATGCAGTTCCGGCTCGTACCCTGGCCGCATCAGGACGGCGGCGAACGACGACCCTACGTTCCAACCGAAGTTCGGCTCCTGGCCCGAGGCATGGGTGGCATAGTCGGTGAGCCAGAGAACATTGCCGGCGCGATCATAACCGCCGCCGCTGCGCGACCAGATGACGGCGGCTTCAAAGCCGAGCCGCTTCATCTCGGCATGGACTTTTTTCCAACGGGCCTCGTATTCGTCACGGGTGAAGCGGATCATGTCTGTTTTCTGTCCTCTGAGACGTTGCATGGAAACCTGTGCTGCCCGCGGCCGTGTCCGGGCGCGACGCGATCAGACGTCGGGCAAGATCGCTTTTTGGTGCGGCAAGCAGGATCGGGGTGGGTGCGTGCTCGACGATCACACCCTGATCGAGCACGTAGATGCGGTCGGAGATGCTGCCGACGACGCCCAGATCGTGGGAAATGACGAGCAGCGATACGCCCTCTTGTTCGGTGAGATCACGCAGCAGTTCGATGACCACGGCCTGGACCGACACATCGAGTGCCGAGGTTGCCTCATCGCAGATGATCAGATCCGGGCCGCAGGCCAGCGCCTGGGCAATCGCGGCGCGTTGCAGTTCGCCACCGGAAAGCTGTGCGGGATAGGCATCGGCCGCCTCGGCCGGCAGACGAACACGTTCCAGCAGGTGAAGGAGTTGGGGCCGGCCGGCCTGTCCGGCCCGGCCGGGATCGCAGAGCATGCGCATGGCGCGCTCCAGCGTCGCACCGATGGTGAATTGCGGATTGAATGACACATAGGGGTTTTGCAGCACCATCTGCACCGCCCGAAGCTGATCGCGCGTGCGCCGGGAGACCCGTGGCGAAAGCGAAGTGCCGTTCAGGCGGATATCACCCGCTTCACGATCGACAAGCCCGGCGACGCAACGGCCGAGCGTGGTCTTGCCGCTTCCCGATTGGCCCAAGAGCGCAACGCGCTCGCCTCGATGGATCGTCAGCGAGACGTCTTTCAAAACCCTCTGGCCACGATAGGCGACCGTCAGGTCGCGGATGTCGAGCACTGGATTTTCGCAAGCTGTGTCGTCCTTCCTCTCTCCGACCGGGACCGGATCGGCGATCGTGGCCTCGGCATGAAAAGGGCAGCTCACCCAGTGCTCAGGCCCGGCCTTTTGGGGCAGGGGGGTCTCGGCGCGACACTCGTCACGGGCTTGCGGACAGCGCGGCGAGAAAAGGCAGCCACCTCTGCGGCGGTTGGGCGGGGGCGCGCTGCCATGCATGCCGCGCGGCCGGAAGCCTGGGCGCGCCACCGCCCCGATCAAGCCGCGGGTGTAGGGATGCGCGGGCACTTTCAGCAGGGCCCTCGTCGGCCCTTGCTCCACCACCCGCCCGGCATAGAGCACGAGCGTGGCGCCGCAGAGTTCTTCGACAACCTCCAGGTCGTGGCTGATCACCACCACCGCGACGCCGGTGCGCGCGCGCAGGCGTCCCACCTCATCGAGAATGCGCTTCTGGGTGATCATGTCGAGCCCGGTCGTGGGCTCGTCCAGCACCAGGACCCTCGGCTCGGCCGCCATGGCGGCCGCGATGGCAAGGCGCTGCTGCTGGCCGCCCGACAATTGATGCGGATAACGCTTCAGGAACGCGGAGTCCGAGGGCAGGTCGACGAGACCCATGGCTCTTGCAATGCTGTCGGGACCGTAGCGTTCGGGCGCATGGATGCGCAGCATCTCGGCCACGATGTCGCCAGCGCGCATCGACGGGTTGAGAGCGCTCGGGGCGTCTTGCGGCACATAGGCGATCTGCCGCCCGCGCAGCGCGGCCACCTCTTTGGGGTTGGCGGCGAGGATGTCGCGGCCAGCGATTTCGACCCGGCCACTAGCGATCCTGATGCCCGGGCCGGTATGGCCGACGAGGGCCATCGCCAGCGTCGTCTTGCCGCTGCCGGATTCGCCGACGATGCCAAGGGAGCCTCCGGGGGGGAGTGCGAACCCCACGTTTTCGACAATGGCGGACCCGTTGACAAGGCCGATCGACAGATCGTGAACCGCCAAGGCCGCCCCGTGCCGGGTGTGATCCAGCGCCTTCATGCGTCATTCTCCGGCAATTCGGCACCGTAGCGACGCCCGGAGGTCCTGGGCCACGCGTCGAACATCAGGTTCACGCCAACTGTCAGCAGGGCGATCATCGCTGCTGGCGCGAGCACTGCCCAGGGCTGCAGTGCCAGCCCGTTGCGGTTTTCGGCCGCCATCAGGCCCCAGTCGGCTGTAGGCGGGCGCAGCCCCACGCCGAGAAAGCTGGCGCTCGTGATGAGCAGGATCGAGACCGTGATCCTCAGGCCCAGGTCAGCCAGCATCGTCGCGCGGATATTGGGCAGCAGTTCGCGCCACATGATCGACCAGGTGCTTTCACCGCGCAGGCGGGCCGCGTCGACATAGCCGCTGGTCGCCACCTCGCTTGCCGCGGCGCGTACGAGGCGCGTGACCCAGGGCACCTGGCTCGCCGCCACCGCGATCACCGCCGCGGTGACACCCCCAGCGGTCGAGGCCGCCAGGAGGAGAACCAGCAACAACGGCGGAAAGGCCAGCAGGCAGTCGAAGAGCCAGAGAGCCGATGCGCTCAGTGCCCGGCTGTGCAATGCCGTGAACAGCCCAACGGGCGCGCCCACGGCATAGACGAGCGCCGTGGTGGCCGTGACCAGAAGCAGGATGGTGAACCCGCCATTCATCAATCGGGTCAGCACGTCGCGGCCATAGCCGTCGAGGCCCAGTGGATGCCCCGGTGTCGGCATCATGAACGGTCGCCCGACGATTTCGGTCGAACCGCTGAAGAAAACGGGGCCGAACAATGCAATCGCGACGACTCCGAGCACGATGCCTGTTCCGACAACGCCGCTTGGGCTCAATTCCCTTAAACGCATTCTCAGAACCTCAAAGTTCGCAGCTTGGGCGTCACCAGGATGATCAGCGTGTCGGTCAGCAGCATGACCAGCGCGTAGATCACGGTGATCGTGGCGACGAGGCCAAGCACGACATTCAAGTCGCGTTGCTGGGTGGCTTCGACCGCGAGCGTTCCGATGCCAGGGAACTGGAACACGTTCTCGACCACGATGATGCCGCCCAGGAGGTAGAGCAGGGTGAGCGAGATGACCTGGATGCCCGGCGCGAGACAGTTGCGCAGCGCGTATTTCCAGACGATACGGCCCTCGGGAATCCCGTTGAGCCGCGCGGTCAGGACCACTCGCCCGCTCATCGCTTCCGCCACGTTGGCGCGGATGATCCGTGCCGGATAGCCCAGATTGGTGATGACCAGTGTGAGGCATGGCAGTACAAGAACCGCAGGGTTGCTCCATGGACCTTGCGCCGCATCGAAGAGCGCGATGGGCGGGAACAGATGCCATTTGACGCCAAGCCAATAGGCCAGCAGCGTCCCCAGGAAGAACTCCGGCATCGACAGCAGGACCAGCGAGATGACCGACAGGCTGCGATCCATGCCTCCGCCGGCCAGCGCGCCGGCAAGGGCGCCGGTCGCCACGGCGAGCGGCACCAAGAGCGTCGCCGCAATGCCCGCCAGGATCAGGCTGTTTCGCAGCCGGGGCGTGATGATCTCGGAAACCGGCCTCGGCGAAGTGAGCGCCGGCCCCAGATCGCCCTGCACCGCCTTCAGCCCCCAGCGAAGGAAGCGCTGGGCGACGGGATCGTTGAGGTTGAGACGTTCGCGCACCTCGGCCAGCCTCTCGGGACTGGCCGAGCGCCCGGAGACGAAATTGGCTGCGTCGCCGGGCAGCAGGGTTACGGCAATGAAGGTCGCCAGGCAGACCACGAAGACGAGGCCGGCCCCGGAAATGGACCGGGTCAACAGGAACCGGCTTATCGTGTTGGCGCCAAAGGTCGGTTTCAGGCTCATCATGCGATCCCGCTCTCCCTGCGATCAGTGCTTGATCCAGAGATTGCCCAGACCGGACGGCAGGAAGCCGACTTCGGCGCCAGCCAGCCCCTCATAACCTCCGACGCTGTCGCTGAACGCCGTGACCGGGGTCTGGATGCCCCAGACGATGTATCCGCCATCGTCCCAGAGCGAGCGTTGCAAGGCCGCGAACTGGCCGTTTCGGGCGTTGGGGTCGAGCTCTGCCTCGGCTTTGGCGAAGGCCGCGTCAAAGGCTGGTTTCTTGTTCGCCGTCTCGTTGGCATAAGAGGCCTGAAGCAACCCGGTACGGGCCATTTCCTGGAAGGAAACGCCCTTCCATTCAGTCGTTCCGAATGGCACCTGGAGATAGACCGACTGGGTGTTGTAAAGGTCGGCGGGACTGATCTGTCGGATCGAGATGTCGATCCCCGCCTTCTTGGCGCTTTCCTTGAACACCGTCGCGCATTCCAGCATGCCCACGACCGGGGCGGTCACAAGCTCTACCTCGAGCTCGCCGACACCGGCCTTGTCGAGCAGCTTGCGTGCGCCTTCCGGATCGTATTCCCGCTGCGGAATGTCGCGGGCGTAGGAGGGATGGGAGGGGCCGAAGAGGTCGTTCCCCACGGTGCCACGACCATCGAGCGCCACTTCGACACATTTCTTGCGATCGATGGCCAGGCGCAGCGCCTGGCGCACTTCGACCTTGTCGAAGGGCGGCTTGTCCTGGCGCATGTAAAAGGCCGGGGCGGTGGAGCCACTGCCATAGACGACGGAATATCCGGACGCCCCTTCAAGCTGCGCCGCGAAATAGGGCGGGACATTCACGGCAAGATCGATCTGGCCCGAGAGAAGCGCGTTGATCCGAGCGTTATCGTCGTCGATCTCGATCATGTCGAGCTTGTCCAGCGCCACCGGACTTCCCCAATAGGCCTCGTTTCGGGCCAGTTCCGTGCGGACGCCGGGAACCCAGTTGACGATCTTGTAAGGCCCGGTTCCGATTGCCGTCGTTGAGAAATCGGTGGTCCCGTCCTTGATGATCGACGCACTTGCATCCGAGACGACACGGTCGAACTCGGCATTGGGGGCATTCAAGACGAATTCGACCGTCAGGTCGTCCACGACCCGGCTTTTTTCGAGGTCGATCATCGAAAAGTTCGCGCCAGCGAAATAGCCGCGCGCCACCGCGGATTTGAACGAGTAAAGCACGTCCCTGGCAGTCAGCGGCGTGCCGTCGTGGAACTTGACCCCAGGGCGCAATTTCACTGTCCAGACGCTCGCATCCGCGTTCGGCGCGATCGCTTGCGCCAACATCAATTCGGGCTTGCCGTTCTCGTTGATCTTCGTCAGGCGGTCGAACACGGCCGAGATCCGCGCCAATTCCATAATGGTCAGCCAGGTGGTTGGATCGAGCTTGTCCGCCGCCCCACCGCCCACCCATGCCGCGCGTAATGTACCCCCTACCTGTGGCGTCTCGGCACTCACCGCCTGCGGTCCAGCGACCATCAGACCGGCGCCGAGGCAAACCGCAAAAGCGGGCATCCAGCCTCGTTTCTCTCGAAATCGCGCGAACATGCGATCCGACATGCGGACCTTGTTTGTGCTCTTCATCACATCGTGCTCCCCTGCTGCGCTTCTGCGCAGTCGTTAAATTAACACTTGTTACCCTTACAATCGTTAGGTTATATGTCAAGCGTCAAAAACCAACCGGGGGGAAGATCACGTGGGACGACCGCCAGACCCGAAAAACCGTGCAGCCTTGTTGCAAAGGATCATCGACAACCTTGCGCAAACAGGATTGGGCAGCCTTTCCTTACGCTCGCTTGCGAAGGACCTGGGCGTCACGCCTCCAACGCTGTTGCACCATTTCGGCTCGAAAGAGGGGATGATCAGCGAAGTGCTCAACACGCTTGAGCGCGAGCAGATGGGGCCGGTTGAAATCCTGGACCAGGACGGAGCCACGCTTGAGGATTTCGTTCTGCGCCTTTGGGAGATCCAGTCGGAGGAGGCAGAGCTCGCCAGAGTGCGGCTCCAGCTGGAAGCGATCGCCATCGCGGCCACCGATGTCGGGCTGCCCGGCCCGGTGCGCGCGAAAATCATGGAGGCATGGGTCAACTACATCGCCCGAAGTCTCGAAAGGCAGGGCTATGACCGCAAGGAAGCCTTGGCCCATGCCTCGCTGATCCATTCGGCGATCACCGGGCTGCTGCTCGACCTGATTGCCACTGGAGACAAGGAACGGACCGGCTCGGCGGCGATCGAACTCGGCAGGCTGGCGCGATCCCTGGATCGTAGGAAGATGGCCCCGGACACGACCGGGCCGACACACGATCCTGCGGGGCGCCCGAAAGCGTGATACAGCCATGGACGGCATGGAACTAGACGCATCTCCCTGAAGCCGCCGGTCATCCCAGCCGGCCTAACTCTTTGTCGTGCGCAATTCCGGACGGAAAACCGTTGGACTGCTCCACCTGTCCATTGCGCTTCCTCTTCAAGGCGGTGACCTCGATGACGCGGATGCCGGCGGCCCTGGCTTGCGAGACCATGTTTGCCGTGCCCCCGCCCACCAAGGACGGCGACGACCAGATCCGGCGCGCCTTCATCGATCATTTGTCTGTGCCTTATCGGTCCAGCCGCCCTGCCATGGGTTTCCAGTCGGCGGGAAATTCGGCGAACCGATCGCCCACGATCAGTTGCCCATTCGCCCGCGAGCCTGTCGGCGCCCTGGGCACAGCCATGAATGACCATGGATATGCCGGCTTCATCGCGGTCAATCCGATCCAGCTCCCGGAACGACCAATTGCGATCGACGAAATCCCGACCGCTGCACACCAGAACAGGCATCGGGCGCCTCTCTTTCCAACGATCGGTTTTACTTCCCCGGGAAGCGGGTCAGCTATCATGCCAGCCGTTGCGGCAACAAGGCTGCCTGGCCGGCGCAAGCAACAGGCCGGGATTGCGCGATCCGTGCGGTCACCGCAGGCTTTTTGGATCTTCAGGAGCAAATCGGTGAGAATCAGAAAGCCTGGATCATGTCTATTCCCGCGTTACGTGTACAAGGTTGCATGCATCATCGAATGCCTGTCGATACAGACCGTAGTCAGCATTGCGATGACGTTGGCAACTCCTGGATTGATAACTGTGATATGACAGAAGGGCGTCCATTAATTCTTAATTATGCTGTTATTTATACATTGCGTGGCGCGGTCTAGGCTCAAGATTGACGCAGATCGAATAGCCGGGTGAGGGGCAAGATGAAGGGCATGGTATTCACGGAATTGCTGGGTTTCGTGGAGCAGACCTACGGAGCGGATGCGGTGGATGACCTCATCGAGGCTTCCGATCTGCCGAGTGGCGGCGCCTACACTGCCGTGGGTACTTATGACCACAAGGAGATGCAATCTCTCGTCACCACATTGTCCGCGCAGAGCCACACGCCGCCAAACGAGTTGCTGGGTCTGTTCGGCCAACACTTGATCGGACGTTTCAAGGCTTCCTTCCCTGATTTCTTCAGGACGGCAGCCACTCTGTTCGATTTCCTCGAAAGCATCGACAGGCACATCCATGTGGAGGTGCGAAAACTCTACCCCGATGCCGAGCTGCCCGAATTCCAGGCCGAGCGCCTCGGTGATGGGGCAATGCATCTCGACTACCGCAGCAGCCGTCCCTTCGAGGCTCTTGCCTCCGGCCTCATTCTTGGCGCGGCTCAAATCTATGGCGAGACCGTGCGGATAGAGCGAAGCGCGCACGAAGACTGTGGCGACAAGTTCGTTCGTTTCTCGATCCAGAAGACAGGTGCGATAGCCTAGATGCTGTCGGAAACCGATCCCACCGGCGACCGCGTTGCGCGTCTCGAACGGCGTCTGCAACGCGAACGGCGAGCACGTGAAGAGGCGGAATGGCTGCTCGAGGCGAAGTCACTCGAACTGTATAACGCCAACAGCCACCTGACGGTGCTGGCCAACGACCTGGAAATGCGCGTCCTCGACCGCACGCACGAACTGGAGGCCTCGCGCCAGCAGGCCATGTTCCTGGCGGAGCGCGATCCTCTGACAACGCTCGCCAACCGGTTCAGTTTCGCTCGCGACCTCGACGCGGCCATCCGTGCGGCGCAGCTTCAGGGCGGGTCGGTACAGCTTCTGTTTGTAGACCTCGACCGGTTCAAGGAGATCAACGACAATTACGGTCACGCTGTCGGAGATGCGGTGCTGCTGGGGGTTGCGGACCGGTTGCGTGCAATCTGCGGGGGGCAGGAACTGGCCGGCCGGCTGGGTGGTGACGAATTCGGCGTCATCTGCGTGACGCCGGTTCACAGCGAGCGTGCCCGCGAGATCGCGACCAAGGTCATGGAGGCCATGGGCAAGCCCATCGATTGCGGTCGCCTGCAGTTGATCGTCAGTTGTTCGGTCGGCATTGCCAGCTTCCCCCGCGACGCGGCGGATTCGCCAACGCTGCAGCGATTTGCCGACATAGCCTTGTACCGCTCCAAGTCGGCGGGGCGTTCGACATGGACCGAATTCGACGACACGATGGCGGCCGAGCTTGAGAGCCGCCAGGGCCTGGAAGCGGAATTGCGCAACGCGGTGGCGGCGGGAGAGATCGAGCCCTGGTATCAGCCGATCATCTCCACCCAGAGCAACTCGGTCGTTGGGGTGGAAGCGCTCGCACGATGGCAGCATGCCGAGCGCGGGCTCATCCTGCCCGGGCTGTTTATCCCTCTGGCCGAGGAGAGTTCACTGATCGTCGAACTCGGCCAGGCGATGATCGATCGCTGTTGCCGGGAGATGTACCCGCTGATCCGCGAAGGTCATCTCGATTATGTGTCGATCAATCTGTCGACGCGCCACCTGCGGTCCCCTTCGGTGGTCGAGCAGATCGCCAGGACGCTGGCCCGTTATCGTTTTCCGCCTTCCGCGCTTCAACTCGAAATCACGGAAAGCCTGCTGCTCATCGATTTCGATCAGGCCGAGGAGCGCCTTTCGCATTTTCGCGCGCTCGGCATCCGAATTGCCCTCGACGATTTTGGAGCGGGTTATTCGAGCCTTTCATACATCAGGCGATTGCCGTTGGACGTCATCAAGATCGATCGCTCTTTCGCCCGGGACATCAGCGCCGACCGGCAGGCCGAAGCCGTGGTCAAGGCAATCGTTCAACTCGCACAGGCCCTGGAACTGCATATCGTCGCCGAAGGGATCGAGACCGAGAGCCAGGCGCTCAGGCTGACCAGTTGCGGCTGTTTCGTGCAGCAGGGATATCTGTTTGGCCAGCCGATGCCGCTGAATGAAATCACTCAATACCTTCTGGCCGGCGATCTTGAGGGCGGTGCAAATCCGACGCATTTCGCCCAAAGGGTGCTGGCGTCCAGGGCCTGAAACATCGCGTGTCGTTACAAGACTGGAGGTCAGGGAGGCTGTCCCCGCGGCGTTCTTCCGCCCCGAGGCCGGAGCCTCTCCAAGGCTGCGCAGGCTACGCCTTGGGCGCCGAAGCGGCGAAGTTGCTGCTGCTTCGCGGTCATCAACCTGTCGTGATGTGAAGATGAATCGGGCCAGGACAGCAAGGATTTTTAATGGTTTTTCACTATCACGGGTTGCAGGTGAAAATCTCTAAATGACATGGTTGTATTCTCGAGTGGACTATGGCGGTACTTGGCGCGCTTCCTGCTGATGTTGAATGCAGACCAATCCGCGAAGACGATTGGGAAGGCGTCATCGATTGCCTGCGCCGGGGCTTTCCGACGCGCAGCCGGGACTATTGGGCACGGGCGCTGGCCCGCCAGTCGCGGCGGCCCGCCGTCGACGACCTGCCGCGATACGGCATTGCGCTGGCAAAGGCGGGCCAAGTCGTCGGCGTGTTGCTGAGCCTCTACACGCGCTACCAGGGCGAGGGCGGCGATGAAATCCGCTGCAACCTTTCAAGCTGGTCGGTCGACACGGAATTCCGCCCCTACGCCACCAAGATGATCGCGATGGTGCTCAAGCGGAAGGATGTAACCTATGTCAACATTTCTCCGGCGCCGTCGACGGTGAAGCTCAACAAGGCATTCGGCTTCAAGCTTTTTTCGCATGGACAGTTTGCCTTCCTGCCCGCCTTGAATCCGGTGAAGGGTTCTTGGCGCGTGCTGGAGGCCCGCGCCGACCTCTTCGAAATGGCGATGCTGTCCGAGGCGGAGCGATACATGCTGCTGGAGCATGCCGCGCTAGGCTGCCTGTCGTTGATCTGCATCCGCGACGGTGCGGCGTTTCCGCTGGTGCTGATGCGGCGACGGATCGTGCACCACTTCATCCCGTCGTGCCAGGTCGTCTATTGCCGTTCGCTCTCGGATCTCGCTGAATGCGCCGGCGCCGTGGGGCGCTACCTGTTGCGGCGCGGAATCCTGCTTTGCGCGGTCGACGCCAACGAGCCGGTCGCGGGCCTGGTCGGGCACTATTTCGCGAAGAAGGGCGTGAAGTATTTCAAAGGGCCGAAGCCTCCCTCGCTTGGAGACCTGACCTTCACGGAGCTTGTGGTGTTCGGTCCCTGACCGGCGCCAAAGCTTCCGCTCTCTCCGCCGCCAGTTCGCGCCAGCGTGTTCCCAGCGACACACCGACGAGCAGCAGGCAAAAGCCGAGCGCAAGGGGCGAGTAGAAGGCCTCTTCCTGCAGCACGGCATTGGCCGAGATGGTGACGATGCCGACGAAGCCGAACAGGAAATCCGGGTCGCCTGTATCGATCAGCTGCCGGCGCACCGCCACCGCGAGCGCCACCAGGAAGCCGAAGAAGACCAAGCTGCCGATTCCCATCTGGTAGAGCATGACGCCAACCGCGCTCTCGACGGGCACCGAGGCTGCGCCGGCTGCCTGCGCGTCGGCCCAGTCGAGATTGATCGATGTGCTCGACAGATTGCCGCCAAGCCCCAATCCCTGCCCAAGCGGATTGCTCAGGAAGTCGCGCATGCCGGCGGCGAGGCCGAGCACGTGGTAGTCGCCATGCGTCGCACCATAGGCGATTGCCGCCATCGTCCAGGTCGTGGCCAGGGCAACCACGCCGGCGAGCGTCAGGTTGGCGCGCGAGGGGCCGTAGACCAGGCGCGCGCCGAGCGCGACAAGCAGCATGAAGGTCGCGCCCTTGGACCCAATGACCAGTAACAGCGGCAAGGCCGCGATCGGCACCAGCCAGCGCCCCTTGAACAGCAGCCAGGCCGCCATGATGCTCAGCCCATAGGCATAGCTGATCGGATGGAAGTTTGGCCCGCCTATGCGGAAGATGCTGGGCAGGATGTCGTTGAACATCGGTGTGTTGAAGAAGGTCGTCGTCATCACGTCCTGCAGGCCCCGGAACACGAAGCCGGTTTCCTGCAGCGCCTTTTCCCAGACGCCGGTTTCGATCTGCCTGGCAATGTCGCGCTCGATGTAGAGGTCGCCATGGAACAGGCCAAGGAAATCCATGGTGAAGATCAGCTCGACATAGCCATAGATGACCGCGCCTGCGCAGAGCCACAGCATGCTCTTGCGCAGGTCGACCGGATAGAGGCTGGCGGCCAGGACCGCGATGTGGAAGCAGGCGAGCGGCGTGATCGTGTTGCGGAAATAGACGACCGCGTCCTTGGCGCCGCCATGTACGGCGCCCAGGGCGAAATAAAAGCAGATCGTTCCGCACAAAACGATGCTCAGCAACAGCCATGGGCGCAGTTCGGTCAGGCCGCGCACGCGGTGCTGGAACGACGCCGCGAAGAAGATGCAGAAGGCGGTCATCAGAATGACGAAGTTGGTGCCGCGCAAGGCGTCGAACGTGTTGTTGTCGGGGATGTAGGGTGTGAACCACGCGACCACGAGGTTCTGGTAGAGAAAGGCGCAGATGATCACGACAGGAATGCCCGCGGGCACGGCATTTGAAACGATCAGCGTCAATATGAAGGTCGCGACAACCCCGAACGGCGTCCAGACCGCGAAGGACGAAACCGACAGGCCAACAACCATCAGCGCCACGCAGACATGCAGCAGCGCCTCGACCGTTGGCGCACCCGGGTCGCGCAGACTGATCGTCTGATATGCCCCGGTAATGCTCATGGCAGGCCCTCGCCACCGAGCAGGGCTGCGATCATCGCGCTGTCGAACCCGTCGACGCTCTGCCTGCTTTTGATGATGCCGAAACCCTGGTCGAGTTCCCAATAGGTCCAGCCGACATTGCTTGCTTCGGCCGCCTTGCGGACAGTGCGGACCCAGGTTGTGCGGCTTTCTGGATCGACGCAGAAATTGAGCACGCCGAACTCGTTCAGCATGACCGGGCAGTCATGCTCCGTGGACCAGCGGGCAAGCCCGGCAAAATCCGAAGCGATCCGCGCCGCTGTCCAGGGGGCCGACAGTTCGTCCTCCACCAGGGATGCGGCCTCGTCGTCGCCTGCCGTCCGCAGCCTGGAGACAAGGTCGCGCACCCCTGGCGTGTCCTTTGTCGCGGGGAAGGGCAGGTTGGCGATGCGAGCCAGGGGCGACGCATCCCAGTTCTCGCATTGATGGGTGAACGCCATCGGCGCGTAATAGTGGATGGCCGCGATCTGGTTGTCGTCGGCGAGCGGCGGCGCATCGAGCAATTCCCATATGCCCTGAAAACGCGCCGGACCCCAGACCAGCGTATGATCAGGGCATCTGGCGCGCAGGGTCTCGGCCAGTTGCTGCCGCAGCGCCAGCCATGCGGCCTGCTCCATGGGCGGCTCGTTCAGCAGTTCCGGAAAGACCGAGCTTGCCGGGAGATCGGCAATGACGGGACGCAGCGCCGTCCAGGCTTGCACGACCTGCTTGGCCGCGCTTGCCGGATCGGACTTGAAGGCGGCGTGGAGATCGGCGGAAGGATGCATGTCCACGAGCACGGCGAAGCCATGCCCGACAAGCTCAGCGATCCCCTCATGAATGCGGTTCAGCGTCGCCGTGCCACCGGTCGAGACGAGATCGCCGTTCACCGGCAGCCGGATCGTTTTGAAACCGGATTGGCGCAGCTTTTCCAGGGTTGCCGTGGCGGGCGCTGTTCCGTCTTCGCGCTCGAACCACAGTGGAAGATTGAAGCCGCGTGACGGAACGGCGCGCGCCGCCGGCAGCATGGCCGAGGCAGGGAAGGGCAGGGCGGCGAGCAGGGCTCCGCCTGCAAATGTCAGCGCGGTTCGCCGGGACAGCAGCGGCGGCCACTCGACCATCCGCATGGATCAGGTCCTTGCACCGGAGCTGCGGCGCCATTGGCCGACCTGGGCTGGGGCATCGTGCATCGACCTCGCCTCGGTTGGCGCCGTTCTGTCGGCATCGATCACCAGGGTGGCGCTGCGGCCGATCTGGCCGATGCCAAGATGTCGCTCGAGCAGTTCGGCGGCTTGCGACGCAGGCTCGGATGGGCGCAACGCCAGCAGCACGAGATCCGCCCGGGCGAACAGTTCCGGCGTCCAGCCGTTTTCGCTGAAGGACGGGGCGATCACGACAACGAAATCAAATGCGGTCCCGGCCTCGGCCAGGATGCCGCGAACGGTGTGGAGCCCGCTGGCTTCCGGATTCTTCTGCGCCGCGGAGCTGCAGACGATCGTGCGCAGGCCGCTCGCCGCATCGACGAACAGTCCGGGCCGGTCCGGCTGGCCGTCAATGTCGATCACAAGCACACTCTGGTCGGCGTGCTGCAGGCCGATCCCGACCATCGCGCCGGCAAGCCTTGCCTCGACACTGCTCTGCGTCGAGGAAACAAGCAGCACGAACGGCATGGGATGGTCGTTCAGATGCAGGATGATCTGCCGCATCAGCTTGAGGACATCTCGCGAAAGCGTTTCGCTGCTGTCCTGAAACAGCGCTGTCCGCATCGCCCTGATGCTTGAATGCACTCCGCCGGCGACCCCGGGCAGGCGGTACTTTCCGAAATTTGCGGGCACCGGCACTGCTCGCGATGTAACGGGTGCGGTGTTTTCCCTTGGCTTGATCGCCGGGACGACCTGTTCGGGCGTGCCTTGCGGAATCTTGATGCTCGAATGCGTCCCGCCGGCGACGCCCGGCAGGCGATATTCTCCGAAATTGGCGGGAACCGGCACGGCCCGGGACACGGGGTGCGCGGTGTTTTCCATTGGCTCTATCGCAGGCGCGATTTCTTCGCTGGGGATTTGCGGGTCCTCTTCCGGACGACGCACCGGTCCGAACGCCAAGGCGAGACCACATCCGGCCATGAGGCCCAGCACGGCGCCCACCGGCAGGAGCAGGGCCGGCTTCGGCCAGGTCGGCTGCACCGGTGGCATGGCGGCGCTGATGGTGCGTGCCTCGGACGTCTGGACGCCCTGCATCTGCGACGTCTCCTGCGCGCGCTTGAGAAAGTCGTCGAGCACGGCGCGGGCGGCCTGCGCCTTGGAATCGAGTTGCCGCAGTTGCACCTGCGCGACGCTCTGGTCGGTGGACTGCTGACGCAAGGCGTTGAGCTTGGCCTGCAGCTTCCCGACATTTTGCGCGGCCAGGTCATAGCTCGCCTTCAGCTGTTGCCTGATGCGCTCGGCCTCGGCGGCCATCAGCCGGCTCATGCGGTCCATTTCGGACTTGAGCCGGGCGATTGCCGGGTGGCGCGGCCCGTACATGGTTTCGAGATTGGCGAGCTCGGTGGCGCGCTGGTTGTAGTCGTCGCGCAATTTGACGGCCGAGTTGGAGAAAAGGATTTCCGAGAGCTTGGCGAGGCCCGCCGGCGACGTGCCCGCCGCCACTGCCTGATTGTATCTGTCCTTGGCCTGGTCGGCATCGCCCTGAGCGGTGATCAGCTGCGCGGTAAGCTGGTCGAGCTGTGACTGCAGCGTGCCGCCATCGGTCGAATTGACGATGTTGTGCTGCGTCTTGAAATCCTCGACCGCGTGCTCGGCATCGCTGACGTTCTTCTGCAGGCCCGTGATCCTGTCATTGAGCAGGGAATTCACATCGCTGTTGGCGGTTTCCCGTTCTCCGGAAAGGCCCGCCTTGTAGCGGTCGACGATGGCGTTGGCGATGCGGGCAGCCTTGTCCGGGGACGGCGACGCGACACTGATGTTGATGACGTAGGTGAGCCCTTCGCGGTCGACCGTCACGGCTTTTTGAAAGCGCCTGAAGGCCGCGTCCCGCGAGGCAGCAGCCGGGCTCGACCCGAATATGGAGAAAAGACGCGATACGAGGCCGCGACCTGAAAATTCAGGGTCGTTCAGCAAGCCCTCGCTGTCGAACACGGCGCCCAGCAGGTCCTGCGATTCAATGACGAAGACCTGGCTTGCTATGGCGGCGCTGTCGGAGCCGATCCCAGGCAGGACATTGTTGAAGTTGGTGGCGCGCGAGTCGCGCGGGTCGATCAAGATCGAGGCGGTTGCCGTATAGCTCGGACTTGTCACGGCAAGATAGGCGAGCGTCAGCAGCAAGGCGGCGCCGGCGATGGCAAGCACCATCAAGCGACGTCCCCAAAGGATCGCCCATACCATGCCTATGTCAAACAAAGGCGGCAGAGTGCGATCGTCGATCCTGGCTGGCCTCATCATCTTTCCTCAGCAGAGCCACAGCATCCCAACGTCACTCTACACCCCCACCATCGGCGATTATTGTTAGTCTTCCGTTAAGGTTACCCGCTTGTTTCACAGAAAATGCATGGGAGCATCGGTAACCATGCGAAGCGTTCGTGCTGGCGCGATTACAAATTTTTGTACTATTTAGGGACAGGTTTCAGCGTCGGTTCGCCTACCGCGGGGGTAAGGCCATCGCCGATCGCTATGGGAGCCGGCCTTGGATCAAGACATGGACAATGGCAAAGCCGCTGGGAGCGCCGCAGTCGGCATGCGCATGTCTATCGGGGCGCTTGCCAGGAGCGGCGCGGTCGCCGGGGTCATCAAGCTCGCCAGTGCCGGTCTCTCCTTCCTCATGTTCGTGGCCGTGGCGATGGTGATGGACGAAAGGCAGTTCGGCCTTTTCAGCGCAACCTTTGCCGGCGCCAGCCTTGTGTCCTTCTTCGCCTCGGTCGGCCAGCAGAGCACCGTATTGCGGTTCTGGCCACAATATGTCGGGCTCGACGACCACAACTCGGCGCATGGCCTGATGGCCCGCGCCATTCTCGTGGCGCTGGCCGGCCTCTTCGTCTCCAGCCTGCTCATCTTCCTGGTCGGGTTCCTGCCGTTCATCGGCCAGGGAACGCCGGAATGGTTCTCGCTGTGCCTGGCTGCGGCTATCTTGTCCTTCGCGCTCGGCTGGTCGGAATTCACGTCGGGCGCCTTCCGGGCCAAGAACGCGCTGATATTCGGTCTGCTGCCGCGTGACATCATATGGCGTGCGTTGACGATAGCCGCCGTTGTCGTCTGCCATTTCATGCATGTCGAGATGGGCGCGGTCACGGCGACGCATCTGACGGCCTGGCTGCTCATCCTGTCGGTCGTTCCGCAAACCGTGCTTCTGATGCGCGACACGGCGCGCGCTGATCGAGGCCCGCTTACGCAAGACCAGAAGCGGGAATTCAACACGGTGACGCTTGGCCTGTGGGGCGTCACCTCGCTGCCGCCGGCGCTCGGCCAGGTCAGCACCTTGCTCGTCGCCGCGATTCTGGGTCCGGCGCCGGCCGGCGCGATCTTCGTGGCGGACCGCACCACGCGGTTCGTGACGCTTGCGCTCAACGGCATCAACCAGGCGCTGGCGCCGCAGATATCGAGCGCCTTCTACAGTGGCGACAGGGCGCATGTTCAGCGCATCACCAGCCTCGCGGCACTTGGCGGCTTTGCCATCGCGCTCTGCGTCGCGCTGGCGTTCTGGATGTTCGGCGGCTTCATCCTGTCCATCTTCAATCCGGCCTATGACACGCCCACCATGCGGGCGACGCTCGTCATCTTCGGCATCGGCGCGGCGTTCGGCACCGCCTGTGGCCCCATCGAAATCCTGCTGCAATTGACCGGCCTGCAGCATGCGCTGCTCAAGCTGCTGGTGATCGTCAATGTCCTGGGTCTCGCGGCTACGGCCGTGACGACCTATTACTTCGGCCCCGTCGGCGCGGCGGTCAGCATCGCCGGAACGGTCATTGCCTGGACCGCCACGGCCGTGTCGATCGCCCGACGCAGGATAGGCATAAACCCATCCATCTTCGGCTTCACGATGGGGCATGGAATACATGTTCCGCGCGTGGTGCTGCGGGGCCGCACGTGAAGATCGTCCAGGTCCAGACCCAGGCCGAGGCAGCCGGCGCGCAGCGCGTCTCCGACATGGTGGGTGAGGGATTGCGGGCGCGCGGACACGATGTGCGCACCGTCTTCATGTACCGCAAGACGGACGCCTTCGACCACGACACAACAGCGGATTTCATCCTGACCGAGCGTCCCGGCGGATTGCCGGGGCAGATCCGGGCAGCCATCGGCCTGGCGCGCTATCTGCGCAAGGCGCGGCCGGACGCCGTCATCACCTACCAGCACTATGGCAACATCTTCGGCACGATCGGCGCGCGGCTGGCCGGCGTCAGGCACATCGTCGCCAACCAGAGCGGCCAACCCCACACCGGCGGGGTCATGGGCCTGCTTTCCCAGGTCGACAAGCTGATGGGCGTGGTCGGCCTCTACGAGACGAATGTCGTCAACTCAGCCTGGACCGAACAGCAATTCGACCACTATCCGCAAGCCTATCGGCGCCGCATCCGGCGCATCGATCATGGCGTTCCCGTGCCGACCGGAGAGTTCGACAAGGCGGCGGCGCGCAATGCCTTCGGCTTGCCGGAGAATGTCTGGCTCGCGGTCTCGTCCGGTCGGCTGACACAGATGAAGAACCAGATCGCGCTCGTCGGCGCGCTCGAACACCTGCCCGATGTCCATGTGGCGCTCGCCGGTGTCGGGCCGGAGCAGGACACGCTTGTCGCCTTCGCCGAAAGCCGGGGCGTGGCTGATCGATTGCATCTGGTCGGCGAGGTGCCGCCAACGCGCATCTTCGAATTCCTGGCGGCAGGCGATGCCTACGCATTTCCATCCATGATGGAAACCTTTGGCCTTGCCTGCGTGGAGGCGGCGATTTCCGGTCTGCCGATCGTGACGGGCAACCTTCCCGTCATGCGGGAGGTGCTGACCACCGAGGACGGCGAGCCGGCGGCGATCTTCGTCGAGGCCGACGCCAAGGGCATGGCCAGGGGGCTGGCCGAGATGATCGCCAGACCGGAAGCCATGGCCAGGCTTTCGGCGGCGGGACGCCGGCTCAGGGACAAATATTCGCTGGCAAAGATGTGCGCCGGTTACGAGAAACTGCTAGAGCCTATTCCATCCCGATAGAATCGGGATGGGGCTCCACCTCTTTGTTCGAGCATGATCTTTTCCGAAAGCCGGATTCTACTTTCGGGATCATGCTCTAGTTTCCTGAGTGTTTCCGCACCGCCACTATCCCGTCGATCACTTCTAGCCTGCCCGAGCGGTTGAGCGTGTGGATTTTCGGGTAGGGCCAGTCGCCATCGGTGTCGATCAGGCGAGGCGCCGAAAGCCGTACCGTCCGCTGGTCGAGTTCGAACAGTTCGGACAGGCCGAGCCCGCCGCCATAGCCTAGCGTTCCGTCCTGGACCGGGAGGACGAGGCGGCCCTTCTTGTCGCGAGCGAAGGCACCGCCCGGACGCGCCAGGCGATGGTCGATCAGGATCGGGTTCATCGGATGCGCTTTCCACGGACCGGCGAGTGCTGGAGCTGAGAAAACGACAAGCATGTCGGAGGTGCTCCCATAGCCGTCGCGATCGGTGGCGAACAGCCAGAGCAGCCCGTCATGTTCGAGCAGCGTTGCATCGGAAATCTCGCCTTCGACCAATACGGTTTCGGCAACCCAGCGGTTCGGGAAATCCTCGGCGCGGTAGAGGGTGAGCCTGCCGCTGCCGCTGGCCTCCGGAAGCATCCAGATCACGCCATCGCGCTCGAATACCTGCGGGTAGGAGAGGTGGTGCGGCTCCTCCAGCACGACGCGCGGCTGCCCGGGGACGCCGCCAGCGTCAAACGCGACAACGGAAATCACGGCCTTGCCGGTCGCATGAGGATAATCCTCGACGAAGAGGAAGGACCGGCCCTGCCACTGGAACGGAAAGGGATCCGCGTAGAAATGGTCGCTGGGGTCGGGCAGAACCGACCAGCCGCTTCCGAGCCTGCCGGTTTCCGCCACGCCTGGCGCATCGGTGAAGCGGTAGCCGACGCGCCAATGCGCATGGCGGAAGCGCGCGCGCCGGATGACCTCCTGGCCGAGGCGTGGCAGTGCCGAGCCCAGATAGGCGGAGGCGAACCGCGTCGTGGCGGCTTCGCCGCGAGCCGGGGCGTCAGGCATCCGTTCGCCCCTGGAGAGCCGGCCTTCGGCAAACGCCCTGGCGACCGAGACCACGAGGGTGATGGCGCGGGCGAGCACGTCCTCGGTGCCGAGTGCCGCGGATTCGCGCTTGTCCACCATCGGCCGTGCGCGGCCGACGACCGTCTTGCCGTCGAGGACGGCCTCGATCACAGGCAATCTTCCGGCGGCCACGGCTGTCGCCGCCGCGAGATCGGAGCGGGATCCATCGAACAGAAGGCCGACGGTCGGCACCTCCGACGTGGCCGCATTGCCGGCAAGGTCCAGCCTCAGCGCGGCGGGGCGGCTGGCGGACCGTGCCTGGATCTCGCGCAGCGGGGCTCCCAGATTGGGATGGCGCCGCCGGAAGAGGCGCTGTTCGAACGCAAAGGCGGCATTGGCGGCAATTGGCCAGCGTTCCGACCCGGGCTGATGCAATACGGCCACATCGTGACCATCCGCACGAAGCCGTTCTATGGCGACGCCTTGCCACTGGCGAGGGTTGGATCGTGGGACAATGACGTCGATCGGCAGCATGTCGTTCCCGTTCGCGGTGGTATTGTTGCTCGCGTTCCAGGCACTTGAAAAGAAATGACTTGGCTGAAAAAACTTACCTTGGGGTTACACTCGAGGTCCATTCGAGCATTTCTGGGGGAAACTTTTACCAGGGCCGTCCCGAACCGGCGCTCGCCGGCTCAATTCACAACAGGACTGCTACCCACGGCCAGCGTCCTGCATACACCAAGATTACAACAATCCTTGCGATTCATCTTGACGTGGACCGCAAGACATCGTCGATAGATCAGGCCCCCAATCCGGCCGGTTTCGGATCACATGTTTGAAGTCACTGTCGAAGATTCGTTCGATTTCCGATCGAAGGAATATGTTGAGCTCTTCGCCAATTCGGCGGCGACCGCATTCCAGCACCCCATATGGCTGACGCAGCTGTACGAAAGGCTCGTACGGCAAGGCGGTGCCACGCCGCTGATCATCGTCGTGCGCGACGGCCCAGGCGGAAAGCTTGCGATGGTCCTGCCCCTGGTCAGGCGCCGATACACACTGCTTAAGGTCGTTGAGTTCGCCGACATGCGCGTTTCCGACTATGTGTCACCGGTGACCGACGCGGAGACCTTGTCCGATATCCTGGCGGACAGAAGCGCGATCGCCGCCATCCGCGGGCATCTGAAACCCTATGATCTGCTGCGCATCGGCAAGCTGGCCGATGATTCACTGCCGCTCGAGCGCCTGTTCGACATCGACAAGCGCGAGAGTATGGGCATGAGCGCCTATTCAGGCACGCTGGAGCCGACATTCGCCGCCTGGCGGGAACATCAGCTCGACCAGTCCTACCGCAAGGAGCTCGACAAGAAGACCCGGCAACTCGGCCGGATGGGAAGCGCGCGGTTTGAGTGCGCGGGCAGCGCCGCCGATATCCGCACGACCTTCGACGCGCTCAAGGTCTATCGCGGCAAGCGCTTCGACGGCAGCGACGGGCCCGCCGACCTGCTGCAGTCATCTGCCTATTTCGACTTCTATCTGACTGTCGCCAACGAAGGATGCGGCGGTTTCGCCCGCACCTATACGTTCTGGATGGACGACCGGCCGATCGCCGGCGCGCTCGGCCTCGAACATAGGGGCTCGCTTCTCGTCATTCTCGGCGGTTTCGACGAAGCCGGCTACCGGAAGCAGTCGATCGGCAGCCTGATGTTCGAGCAGATCGCGCGCGACTGCATCGAGCGCGGCGACCATTCGCTGGATTTCACCATCGGTGACGAACCCTATAAGCGCATCTTCGGCGGACGGCCTTCGCCCATGTGGCAGATTTTTCGGGCCGGCAGCCCGCTCGGCTATGCCGCGCACATGACGGTGGAGAAACTGCCGGCGGCCAAGGCGCTGGCGCGGCGCGTGCTCGGCTCGCATGGAAAGAAGGCCAAGCCCGGTCGCGAGGCGGCGTCGCCGGCGCCTACCGATGAGGCGGCCGGGTCCTGAGAGACTGTTTGGAAACTCTACTCTGGCCGCCATCTGATGGCGTTTTCTGCGCTTCCGGTGTTCACGGACCGAAATGTCCGTTGCGCTCCGGTTCCCGAAACCACCACCATATGGCTGCCAGAGCAAATTTCGAAACAGTCTCTGAGGCCGACAGAACCTGAAATCGAAACAAGCTGAAGTGCGCCGCGTCTGGATGGCGTCGTTGCGCGATCAGGTCGCCGGTTCGGCGGCCGGTCTCTTCAACCCGCGCAGCCTGGCGGCGAAAGTCGGGCTTATGGCGTTGATGCCATGCAAAATGCGGCGGCGGCTGAAGTGAAGCTGCCGGCGCGCGCGCCAGCGCAGGTCGTTCTGGATGGTCAGGCTGCGGCGGAATTGCGCCAGATGCAGCCCGTGTGCATCCATCGCCTGCTTTACCGGGTCTGCGTAGAAGGTCGCGATCTTCGCTGATGCCATGCCAGGCGAGGCCATCCATTGCGGCACGTGCACCGTGCACAGTTGCTCGACATCGGTGAGCAACCGGCTGACGCCCGTTCCAGCGGCCGGGCAGGATGTCTGATAGGC
Source organism: Mesorhizobium shangrilense (assembly GCF_040537815.1). Lineage (NCBI taxonomy): Bacteria > Pseudomonadati > Pseudomonadota > Alphaproteobacteria > Hyphomicrobiales > Phyllobacteriaceae > Mesorhizobium > Mesorhizobium shangrilense. Next base: position 86,507 of record NZ_JBEWSZ010000011.1, on the reverse strand, counting down.
GTCGCCGATCAGGACGACGCCGTCCCGCACGCAATTCTGCGCCACCGTGATGTCGGTCAGCCAGCTTTCGACCTTGTCGATGACTTCGAAATCGCCGAATGTCTTGACGAGGCCGGGCAGTGTGTCGATGAGCGTTTCCCTCGGATGCTCGCGAAGCGCCTTCACCCATGGGTCGTTGTGCTCGCGGAACACGAAGAGATTGGCGCGGGTGACGTCGGCGGCAGGGAAGAAGTTCAGGTAGTCGATGCCATCGGTGACGCGCTGGCCGTAATAGGTGAGGGCAGGGTGCCTGAAGGCGCTTGCTCCCACCGGGCGGAGATTGAAGCCGAAGGTCAGCGACTGCCGCTGGTGGACGAACCTGCGCCCGATGCCGAGGTCGCGCTTCAAGATGTCGCCCATGCCGGTGGCGAGCACCAGCAGTCGTGCCGTCACGTCGCCCTGTCCGAGGATCGACACGCGCTGGCGATCAGCGCCCGCCTCCAGTCCGTTCACCCGACCGGCGATGAAGCGCACGGTTTCAGGCAGTTCGGCGCGCATGGCGTTGACCAGGTCTTCGTAGAAAATGCCGTAATGGCGCGCCTGCGTGCGGTCCAGGATACGCCCGTTGCGGATGTTGACGATCTCGTCGAATGCGACGGCGGATGCGGAAAGCCTGTCCAGGAGGCCGATGCGGCGCAGTTTTTCGATCTGGTCACCGGCGATCTTCTCGACGCGGAATTCGTGTGGAAAGACCGGGTAGCGGTCGATCAGCGTAACGCGATAGCCGGAGCGTCCGAGCACGGTCGCTGCGATCGTGCCGGAAAGCCCTCCGCCGACGATGGCGATCTCGGTGTCTATACCCGCGGGCAGCGAACGGGGGATCATCTGGAATACCTCAATATGGCGTAGATCGCCTGGGGGCTGGTGGTGAAATAGCGCCAGAAAAGCCGGCGCGGCTCCATCGCCATGCGCCATAGCCATTCGAAGCCGGCCTTCTGAACCCAGAGCGGCGCGCGCGGAACCTTGCCGGCAAGGTGGTCGAAAAGCCCGCCCGACGTCTTGATGACCCCGACATTCGAGAGCCGCGAGCCGAAGTCGCGGACAAAGATCTGCTCCCTGGGAACGCCAAGGCCCAACCACAATATGTCCGGTGCGAGCGCGTTGATTTCGTCGAGCTTCTCTTCGAGTGCTTCGCCGGAAAGATAGCCGTGGCAATGGCCGGCGATGCGCAGGCGGGGGTATCTGGCCCTGATCCCCGCGACAGCCTTGTTGTTTTCGGCCTCGGTCGCCCCCAGCAGGTAGAAGGTGGCGCCCTCCTGTTCGGCGAGCCCGGCGACATCGTGGAAAAGGTCGGTGGTGGCCACCCGTTCCGGGAGATGCACGCGGCACAGCAGGCGTGAGGCGAAAACAAGCGGCTGACCGTCGGCGAAGATCTGGTCGGCGGTACGGAACAGCGCGGAGATTTCCGCATTGGCGCGCGCCTGGGCAATGACATCGCCATTGGCGGAGGTGAAATAGTAGGGACGGCTGCCGGCGAGGTGCCCCCGTGCCGCCGCCATCATCAGGAGGGCAGCGCTTTGCCGGTCGATCACCGTGATCGGCAGCCCGCCAAGCGTGACGGTTGGCAAAGCGGGAAGGCTCTCCTCGAAGGGAACCGCGTCTTGCTGTGTGCCCGTCATGCTTGTGCGCCCGGCCGAAGCCTGACGATGTGGGCGGGGATAATGGAAGGTCTCATGAGCCGCAGACTTCACGCGTTGCCTCAATGGATCCGGCCCGCTGGTGGGGGCCTCATCCTTTTGAGAATCTTGTAGAGGTACGCGCATTGAAGAATTGCCCTATTTCCAAGTACCCTAAGTAAAAATCCTGGAAAGTTAAGCGGAATGTTAATATTTAGTTAATGTAGAAACCTTGCTTAAAAATGTAACGGATGTGGCGGATTTTACGTTTAAACAATTGAAAAGGCTGCAGAAAACAGCACCTCCTGGCATGCCGTGGCCGACGCCCGTTGCTCTTGGATATCAACATTGCATCGTTGATCTAGCCGCGAGTTGGGTTGGGAAAATTGTACGAGGCTCTCGGCTCGACAGCGCACCGCAGATATTTGCGACCAATTCTTGCTCTGTCAGCAAGCATCCGCATGCATACCTCCAGTTGTCGAAACAAAGCAGGCAGGTTGAACTGTGGTATGCCGTCGGGCCGGAACATTTCGAAAAGCCGAGGAAAGTCAAATCCTTCCCGATCCTTCGGCATCAGTTGGCCGTTCCCTCCACGGCCTGGTGCGCGACCAGGTCCCGGCGACACGTGAGAAAGGCCGCGTCGGATGGGTTGGACGCGAGCTCAATCGCACGATTATAGGCGGCACGGGCTGCATCGGTCTGGCCCGAGCGGGACAGCAGTTCGGCATGCGCCGCATGAAAGGGCTGATAGGTTGCAAGCACGGGACCGAGCGAACCCAGCACGCACAAGGCAGCCTCCAGCGCGCCGGCTTCCGCCAGCGCCACCGCGCGGTTCAACCGCACCACGGGGGTCGGTTCCATCCGCAACAGGCTGTCGTAGAGCAGGACGATCTGCATCCAGTCGGGCGGTTCCGACTGGGCATGCAAGGCGGCAATCGCCGCCTTGACCTGAAACGGCCCAGCGGCGCGGCGCGCCACCGCGACATCGAGCAGTCCCAATCCTTCGGCAATCCGGGCGCCATACCGGAGCTCTCGGTCCTGCAAGGCGATGGGAACGCTGGTCCCGCCGGCATCCAGCCGCGCCGCGCGGCGCGCTTCGGTGATCAGCATCAGCGCCAGCAGCCCTTCGATTTCGGCATGGCCGGGACTGAGATCATTCAACATGCGGGCAAGATAGATGGCTTCTTCGCTCAGCCGCCGTGCCCGATGCTCGTCTGGGCCGGAATAGCCCTGGTTGAAGATGAGATAGACAACCGTCAGCACGGATTGCAGCCGTTCAGACCAGGCCTCCGGTTGGGGTACGACATAGGGGATGCCTGCGGCGAGTATCCTTGTGCGCGCCCGCGACAGGCGCTGGCCCATCGTGGTTTCGTTGTCGAGGAAAGCGCAAGCAATTTCGGCCGTGCTCAGCCCGCCCAAGGTGCGCAGGGTCAGCGCGACCCGGGTCTTTGGTTCCAGCGCCGGGTGGCAGCAGGTGAAGATCAGACGCAGGCGCTCGTCGGGTATTTCCTCGGTGGTGGTCTCCGCCGCTTCCGCGACAGAGAGCAGAGCGATCTCGGCGGCCTTGCTGTTTTCACGGGCCGATTTGCGCAAGCGGTCGATCGCCTTGCGCATCGCGGCCTTCAGCAGCCAGCCCAGGGGCGAGGCGGGCAGGCCCGCCCGGCCCCAATGCACCACCGCCGAGGCCAGCGCGTCCTGCAGCGCATCCTCGGCCAGCTGAAAATTCTTCAGCCGGGCGATCAGTGCCGACAGAAGCCGCCCCCGATCCGTCCGCACCAGCGCCTCGATGGCGCGAGAAACAGATCCATGGTCGGGGACGGCTGCCGGCATCAGGAGTTGTGTTTCATCACCGGCCGCACCTCGATCGTCCCATAGGGCGCCGACGGGATCATGGCGGCGAAGCGCAAGGCGGCGTCGAGGTCGGGAACATCGAAGATGTAGAACCCGCCAAGGCGTTCCTTGGTCTCGGCGAAGGGACCGTCCATGGTCTCCACCTTGCCGTTGCGAATCTTCAGGCTGGTGGCCGTCTCGACACCCGTCAGTTCTTCGCCCGCCACATGGGCGCCCGCCGCCCTCAAGGCCTTGTCGAAGGCGAAGTAGTCTTTCATCATGGCCTCGAATTCAGGCGAGCCATAGGCGGGCTCGAGCGAAGGGTCGCTGTAGATCAGCGCCATATACTGCATGTCAGTCTCCTGTGTTGAGCAGTTTTCGGGGGGTGTCAGGTGCGAAGGGGTGCCGCGACAGCAAGCGCCACGAGCAGCGCGCCGGCGGCATGGAGCCAAAGCGGCCCAGCGTCATGACCCTCGGCCAAGGGGAGCACATGTGGGATCGCGTAAAGAGAGGTAATGGGAAAATTCATCAAGTCGGCCCCACGGTTTGATATCGATAGCCCAAGAACGCCGGCCGATCCGCGATTTCGACATCCCATAAAAATATCTCCAAAAAAAACGCGCGAATGTCCCGGGAAGATGGAAGGCGACCGTCAAATCTCGCTCGTGCGGCGCGACCGCCGGTGTCGCATGGATCTGCGTCCGACATGGCTTCCTCCAGGCCGCGCCCGGCGCAATTTGCGTGTGCATGCCGCAAGGTGACGGCCTGGGTTGATTTCTTTTTCAATCATGCGCCGGTTTTCGGAATTTCATTTCTGTCTAAGTCTATAATATTAGTGGACTTTAATTCTCGGCCCCTCGATCAGGGCTGGCAATCGAGGCTGTGCCCTCTGTTCAAAGGATTAGGATCCCATGCGAAAACTGATTTCCGCTGCCCTTGTCGGGCTTGCCCTGGCGGCCACATCCGCTGTGGCACATGCCGACGAGAAGAAAGTCGTCATCGCCTACCAGACCGGCGCCAACCCTTATAATCTCGGCATCGCCAATGGCGATCTTGCCAAGAAGACCGGCTGGAACATCGAATTCCGCCGCTTCAATTCCGGTGCCGACATCTTCGCGGCAATCGCATCCGGCGATGTCCAGATCGGCGATGTCGGATCGAGCCCGTTCGCCGCGGCCGTCAGCAAGGGCATCGACGTGAAGGCGTTCTACATCTCCTCGGTCTCGCGTGACGGCGAGGCCCTGGTGGTGCGGCCCGATATCAAGTCGCCGGCCGATTTGCGCGGCAAGAAGCTTGCAGCGGCGCCCGTCTCGACCGACCATTACCAGCTTCTCGCCGTGCTCAAGCAGGAAGGTATTTCCGAGAAGGAAACCCAGGTCATCGCCATTCCGCAACCCGAGATCGTCGCGGCCTGGAAGCGCGGCGACATCGATGGCGCCTTCGTCTGGGATCCGGCACTCTCCGAGCTCAAGAAGAACGGCAAGGTCCTGCTCACCGCCGGCCAGGTCGCCGATCGCGGCGCGCCGACCTTCAGCGCGCTGGTTGTGACCGGCAAATTCGCCAAGGCCAATCCCGACTTCCTCGGCCAGTATGTCCGGCTGATCGACGGCTACACCACGTCCTATCTGAGCAACCCGGCAGGCTGGGGGCCGGAGTCCGAGAACGCCAAGGCGATCGCGAAATTGCAGGGCGGCACGGCGGCCGAGAATTCGGAGCAGCTGAAGACGACGGTCGTTCCGCCGCTTGACGAGCAGGCGTCCGACAAATGGCTGGGCGGCGGCGACAAGAGCGCCGTTGCGAAAATCCTCAAGGATACGGCGGGCTTCCTGAAGGACCAGAAGAAGATCACCACCATCAAGGACAGCTACGCCTCAGCCGCCGATCCGCAATATGCGGATGCCGCCAAGGCCTCGAACTGAAATCCCTGAAAGAAACTCGGCTGGCTGGGGAAAACCCAGCCAGCCCGGAGGCCACCATGCTTCGAATCCGCGACGCCAGCGTCACCTTTCCAGCCTCGGACGGCCAGGAGGTGCACGCGCTCGATCACGTCTCGCTCGACATCGCTCCAGACTCCATCGTCGTCGCGGTCGGTGCTTCCGGATGCGGCAAGTCGACATTGCTCAACGCGATCGCCGGCTTCCTGCCGCTCAGCGAAGGCTCGATCACGCTGGACGGAAAAGAGATCGTCGCGCCAGGCGGCGATCGTGGCGTGGTGTTCCAGAAGGACACCTTGCTGCCCTGGGCCAGCGTTCTGGACAATGTTGCGCTCGGCCTGAAATACCGGGGCGTGTCGCGTGGCGAACGCCACGAGCAATCAAGGCGCCTGCTGGAACTGGTGGGGCTCGCCGATTTCGCCGAAAAGCCGCCCTACGAACTGTCCGGCGGCATGCGCCAGCGCGTCGGCATCGCGCGGGCGCTGGCCACCGATCCGAAGATCCTCCTGATGGACGAGCCGTTTGGCGCGCTCGACAGCCTGACGCGCGAGACCATGCAGCAGCTTCTGGCCTCGGTCTGGGCCAAGACCGGCAAGCAGATCCTGTTCATCACCCATTCGATCGAGGAAGCCCTCACGCTCGGCACGACCATCGTTGTGATGTCGCCCCGGCCAGGCCGTATCGTTGCCCGGTTCGAAGCCGATTTCGTGCGTGAGTTCGCGGAGAGTGGCGACATCGGGCCGATCCAGTCGCATCCGCGTTTCATCGAACTCAGGCAGGAAATCCGCTCGCTCATCCACCAGCCGGAAGGCGCACGCACAGGAACCTTGCAATGACGCTTGCCGCCAATTCCCCAACTTCATTTTCGTCCTCGACGGCCAAGCGCGCGCCGTCCTCTCGACCCCGCCGGGCCGCATCGACAAGCACGCTCGGCATCAGCCTGGCCACGCTGGCTGCGCTGATCGCCTTGTGGTTCCTCGCCGCGCATTTCGAATGGGCGTCGCCGCTGTTCCTGCCGTCGCCGTCCGAGGTGCTGACCCAGTTCAGCGCCGTCTGGGCCGACGGCTATGCCAACGGCACGCTGCTCGACCACACTCTGGCCAGCCTTGGCCGCATCGCCGCGGCACTCGGCGTCGGCATTTTCCTTGGCATTCCGCTGGGCTTGCTGATGGGGCTCAACCGCTGGGTCAAGGGCATCTTCAGCGTGCCGATCGATCTCTACTGGGGCCTGCCGCCTTTGGCCTATTTGCCGCTGCTGATCATCTGGCTGGGCATCGGCGAGACCTCCAAGATCGTGCTCCTGTCGCTGTCGACCTTTGCCCCGATCTGCTTTGCCGCGCAGGCCGGGGTCCGCTCCGTACCGATTGAACGGATCAATGCCGCGCTGTCGCTTGGCGCCAGCCGCCTGCAACTGTTCACCAGCATCATCCTGCCGTCCGCACTGCCGGAAATCATGACCGGCCTGAAGATTGCCATTGGCGCCGGCTTGTCGACGCTGGTCGCGGCCGAACTGATCGCCGCCCAGTCGGGCCTTGGCTACATGATCATGTCGGCGGCCAATTTCCTCGCCACCGATGTCGTCTTCGTCGGCCTCATCGTTATCGCCATCCTGGCCTTCGCCTTCACCAGCGGCATGCGCTGGCTGGAGCACCGGCTCATCCCCTGGAAGGGCAAGCTCTGACGCTTGCCCCCGCATTCCGCATCGCTGAAGGAACAATTTGATGTCCAGCAAACCGCTCGATCTCTACTGGTACCTGCCGACGCATGGCGATGGACCCTATCTCGGCACCGACGAGCGGCACCGCCCGGCAACCTTCGGCTATCTCAAGGAGATCGCCCAGGCCGCCGACCGGCTTGGCTTCAAGGGCGTGCTCCTGCCCACCGGAACACGGTGCGAGGACGCCTGGATCGTGGCGGCTGGGTTGATCCCGCTCACCGAACGGCTGAAATTCCTTGTGGCGCTTCGGCCGGGCAGCGGAACGCCGGCGCTGTTTGCGCGTCATGCGGCCACGCTGGACCGCATTTCCAATGGCCGCGTCCTGCTCAATGTCGTCACGGGTGCGGATCCGGCCGACCTAGCGGGCGACGGCAACAAGCTCAGCCATGACGAGCGTTACGCGCAGACCGACGAGTTCCTGACGATCTGGCGGCGCATCCTTTCGGGCGAGCCGGCGGATTTCGAGGGCAAGTACCTGTCGGCCCACGGTACCGACATTTCCTTCCCGCCGGTTCAGCATCCGCATCCGCCGCTCTGGTTCGGAGGTTCTTCGGACGCCGGCATCGCAATCGCCGCCAAGCATGTCGACGCCTATCTGAGCTGGGGCGAACCGGTGGACCAGCTTGCCGAAAAGATCGATCGCGTCAGGAAGGCTGCTGCCGCGCAGGGCCGGACGATCCGCTTCGGCCTTCGCATCCACCTGATCGTGCGCGAAACCGAGGAGGCGGCCTGGGCCGCCGCCGATCGGCTGATCAGCCACGTCACCGACGACCTGATCGCCGAAGCCCAGAACGGTTTTGTCCACATCTCCGAATCCGTCGGGCAGAAGCGCATGTCGGCGCTTCACCAGGGCCGACGCGATAAGCTGGTCATCGGTCCCAATTTGTGGGCGGGACCGGGGCTGGTGCGTGGCGGCGCGGGAACGGCGCTGGTCGGCAATCCCGACAATGTCGCCGCGCGCATTCGCGAGTATCAGGAGATCGGCATCGAGACGATCATCGCGTCCGGCTACCCGCATCTGGAAGAGGCGTTCAACGTTGCCGAACTGCTGTTCCCCAAACTTGGGCTGAAGGGTGAGGGCGCACCAGCGGAGCGCAGCTGGGACGTCGAGTTCGGACGCGGCGTACGCCCCAAGGCCGCCGCGGCGAGCGCCAGCTGACCGCCGCAACGGCTCTAACGCGATCCGCTTCGATCACCCCGGATTGCGGCCGGTGGTCCTTCCGGTCCGGGAGAACGAGGTGCGCAGGCGATAGCGGTCGCCGGCGTAGCGGATGGTCGAGGACAGCAGCGGGCGGCCAGCGGCATCGACGATGAGCTGGCGCATGACCAGCGTGGATTTGCCAACGTCGATGTCGAGATGGCCTGCCAGCACGGGATCGGCGCCGTGGGCCTCGATGGTTGTCTCGGCGCGGGCGAGGTCGACGCCGGCATTGATCAGCAGGCCGAACAGCGACGCCGTCTTGAAGTCGACGCTGCCGAGGTCGGGAACCAAGGCGGCGGCGAAGAACGAGGTGTCGACGGCGACCGGAACCTGGTCGAGGCGCCGGATTCTCTCCAGATGAAACAGGGTCGCGCCGGGCGCGATGGAAAGCTCCTCGGCCTCGTCCAGCGAGGCCGGCGCTTCCTCGGCGCGCAGCACGTCGGAGGAGGGCGTAAGACCCAGGCGCCGCGCGGTCTCGCTGAAGGATTCCAGCGTGTTGGGAAATTCCTTCGGCACCTTGGCCGAGACATACCAGCCGCGCCCATGGGAAGGCGTCAGCACGCCTTCCTCGACCAGGCTTTGCAGGGCCCGGCGCAAGGTGACCCTGCTGATCGACATGCGCGTGAACAGGTCGCGCTCGGGCGGCAGACGCGCGCCCGACGCCAGCTTGCCGGTGGCGATCTCCTGCAGGATCGCATCGGCGGCCAGCCGCCACAGCGGCTCCGGTCCGTCCGACTGTAGCGGGGAGCCTTCCATCTCAGTCACCCATCCGCCCCTATCTTTTCCCACACGCCCGTTCGCATCGAACGGTAGCAGGCGTCAATTATCCGGTTGACGATGACGCCATCCTCGAACGTCTCCGACGGCACCGTCCCCGCCGCGAAGTGGTCGCAGAAGTGGCGCATCTGCTGCGAAAAGCCGTATGCCCGGGTTTCCTCTGGAACGGGATACACCCAACCGGTCTCGGCGTCCGCCTTCTCCACCAGATAACCCACCGGTTTCTCGACGAACCCCCAGACCGGACCGACCGAAGTGTCGGTGACGATGCGGCCGGCGGAGCCGACCAGTTCGTGGCGAAGCTGCATGCCGCCCTTTTCGATCCAGGACGATTCGATGGTGGCGAGCTGGCCGCCGGCGAATTTCAACAGCGCGATCGCCGTGTCCTCTCCCGTGGTCTTGTCGCCATGCACCATTGTGGCACCCCAGGCCATCACCTCGGTCACCGGATTGTCCTTGCCAAAGAAGTGACGGGCGCTTTCCACGGTGTGGCAGCCCATGTCGAGCAGCGCGCCGCCGCCGGCAAGCTCGGCGTTCCAGAAGTGCGGCGCGTGCGGCCCCGAATGGGCCTCGCGGGCCCGCATCGTCAGGAGGTCGCCGATGCCGCCCGCCTTCACCATCTGATAGGCCTTTTCGATGTTGGGCGAAAAAACCGCGCTCTCGGCATAGCCGTGCCAGACGCCGGCGCGCCGAACGATCTCGAGGATCTCCCGCGCTTCCCTTTCCGTGCGCGCCAGCGGCTTGGTGCAGATCACGGCCTTGCCGTGGCTGGCGGCGATCCTGACCGCTTCGAGATGGATCTCGTTAGGCAGGGCGATGACCACAAGATTGACCGCCGGATCGGCGCAGAGCGCATCCATGTCCTTGTGAGCGCTGACCTTGGGCCCCCATTTCCTGGCGAAGGCGGTGGCGCGCTCGAAGCCGCGCGAATAGCAGGCCACGAGCTCGGCGTTGCGCACGTCGAGCAGCGAGTCCGCGTAGGTCTCGGCGATGAAGCCCGAGCCCAGAATTCCAACTCCAATCATAAAATCCTCCCCAAAATTTGATCCGGTATCTTGGCGATCCGGCGGTGTTCGAACCGAAAGGCGCCTATCGCTGTGGAAAAGACAACACAATACCACTTGTCACAAGATGTATCAGTATGTATGGTCCGGGGCAACAGTGCAAAATCGTGAATCCACACGAAGCACCGTGTTGAGGGAGGAGCCCAAAATGCGTTCGATACGTGCATCGATCCCGCTGGCAATGACTGTCAGCGTGATGTTTTCCAGTGGCGTCGGCATTGCCTATGCCGACCCTGTCACCATCACCTTGAACAGCTGGCGCACCGAGGACATCGCGGTCTGGCAGGACACGATCCTGCCGGCCTTCGAAGCCAAGCATCCCGACATCAAGGTCGAGTTCGCGCCGATCAACACCAATGAATACAACGCCGCCATCCAGTCGCAGGTCGAGGGCGGCGCCGGTGGCGACCTGATCACCTGCCGGCCGTTCGACGTGAACCGCGAATGGATCAAACGCGGCTATTTCGAATCTCTTGAAGGGTTGCCGGGCCTGGCGAATTTCGACAAGACCTCCAGGGCTGCGTGGAGCGGCGCCGACGACAAGACTTACTGCCTGCCGGTCGCCGCCGTGCTGGCCGGCTTCTACTACAATGCCGATATCTTTAAGGAACTGGGGCTGAAGGTGCCGACCACCAGCGCCGAGTTCATCGATGTCTTGAAGGCAATCAAGAAGGACGGCCGCTACACGCCGCTGGCCTACGGAGCGGCCGAATCCTGGCAGCTCGCCTATAACGGTCTCTACAGCATCGGCCCGGCCTACTGGAAAGGCGAGGAGGGCCGGCTTGGCCTGATCGACGGCAAGAAGAAGCTGACCGATCCCGAGTTCGTCGATGCCATCGCCGCCTTCGCGGCCTGGAAGCCGTTCCTGCCTGCCGGGCAGGAGAGCCTGAACTATGCCGACATGACGCAGCTGTTCACACTGGGCAAGGCGGCGATCCTTCCCGACGGCTCGTGGGACATCAACCAGGCGACCTCGACCGGCCTCAATGTCGGCGTGTTCGGGCCGCCGGTGCCGAAGGCCGGCGACCAGCGTTACCTGCAGGAAATGCCGGACATGGGCATCGGCATCAATGCCAAGAGCACGCACAAGGAAGCGGCCAAAACCTTCCTCGACTGGGTTGCCGGGCCTGAATTCCAGGAACTCTACGTCAATGCCGCGCCTGGCTTCTTTGCCATGGGCAACAAGCCGGTCGCCTACAAGAACAAGCTGGCGCAGGATTTCGCCGATCTGAAGAAGGGCGCACAGCTCACGCCACGCCTGGCGCTTGATCGCCTGAGCGCCGGCACGCCGCCGCTCGACGACGAGACCTGGCGCCTGCTGCAGGTGATGTACACCAAGCTGGACGTCACGCCGCAGCAGGTCGCCACCGAGCTGCAGACCGGGCTTGCATCCTGGTACGGACCGCAAAAGAAGTAATCCAGGGCAGGTTACGCGCGGCAACCGGCCGCGCGTAATCTCTCGGGCACGCCGCGCATCCCCGCCGGCGTGAACATGAGGTCATCCGTTGATATCTCCCGCTGCCGCCTACAGAAACCTGCTGCTGTTCGTGCTGCCGGCCCTGGCCGTCTACCTGGTCTTTGCCGTGCTGCCGCTGGCGACCTCGATCGTCATGAGCTTCTTCCAGACCAATGGCGCCTCGGGTGACACCTTCGTCGGCCTCGCCAATTACGAACGTCTTTTCACCCACCCGACCATCAGCGCCCGCTTCTGGAATGCGTTGCTCAACAACATGCAGTATTTCGCCATCCATCTCATTGTCGAAGTCCCGATGGGGCTGCTGCTGGCGGCGCTGCTGACCTCGGGCAAGCTTGCGCGCTCGGAAGGCATCTACCGCACGCTCCTGTTCATTCCGGCGACGCTGTCGGTGGTGATCGTCGGCTTCGTCTGGCGCCTGATCATCAATCCGCTGTGGGGGCTGGTCGGCTTTCCGCTGCTGGGCACCGAATCGACCGCGCTCACCACCATCTCGCTGATGTCGGTGTGGCAGTATTTCGGGATACCGATGGTCTTTCTCTACAGCGCCCTGCTGGCGGTGCCCAACGAGCTTGTCGAGGCCGCAAATATCGACGGCGCCGGCGGCTGGACGACCTTCTGGAAGATCAAGTTTCCGCTGATCGCGCCGCAATTCGGGCTGATCGCCATCCTCACCTATATCTGGACATTCAACGGCTTCGACCTGGTGTTCGCGCTGAACGGTTCGGCGCCCGGGCCGAATTACAGCACGGACATCCTCGGCACCTATTTCTACCGCACCTTCTTCGGCTCGAGCGGGCAGCTTGCCGATCTCGATCTCGGCGCGGCGGTGGCGACGGTGATCTTCACCACCGTGCTGGTGGTGACAGCCGTCTACTTCTGGCTGGTGCAGCGCCGCCTGAAATCCTACTCGGTCTAGGAGAGCTGACATGAGCGCCCCAGACCTCGCCATGCCACGTGCGCGCCGCCAGGGCAGCGAACCCTGGACCTTCGAGCGCATCATCGTGCATGCGCTGCTGATCCTGTTCGTCCTGCTTGCCATCGGGCCGGTGCTGATCGTCATCATCAATTCGCTGAAGACGACGCCGGCGATTTTTGGTGGGCCGTTCGACCTTCCGACGGCCAAAACCTTCAGCCTCGAAGGCTACAAGCGGGTCTTCACGCGCGGCAATTTCATTGTCAACTACCGCAACAGTCTGGTCGTCACCGTGACCACGATCGTGTTGACGATCGTGGTGTCGACGCTCGCCGCTTTCGCGCTGGTCGAATACCGCGTGCGCATCACCTCGCTCATCGGCGGGCTGTTCGTGCTCGGCATCATGCTGCCGATCCGGCTGGGCACCATTCCCATCATCCAGATGATGATGGCGTGGAAGCTGATGGACACGCTGGTAGCGCTCATCCTCGTCTACACCGCCATGAGCATCCCGATCGCGGTGACGCTGATGGTCACCTATTTCCGCACCGTGCCCACTGACCTCAAGGAAGCGGCCCGCATGGATGGTGCGAGTGAGTTGCGCACCTTCTGGATCGTGCTGCCGCTGGTCAGGCCCGGTCTCGCCGCTGTGGCCGCGCTGACCATGCTGCCGGTGTGGAACGACCTCTGGTTCCCGCTGATCCTGGCGCCAAGCAAGCAGAACCAGACGGTGACGCTCGGCGTGCAGCAATTCGTCGGGCAGTTCATGAACGACTATCCGGCACTTCTGGCAGCGCTGACACTCGGCGCGGTGCCGCTGGTGGTGCTGTTCACCCTGTTCTCGCGGCAGTTCATCAGCGGCCTGAGCAAGGGCTACAGCAAATAGACCGGCGCCACCTGACGCGACAGATTTTCAAACACCGACACTTTCGAACTGATGGAACATTGACATGCAGATAGGCAATTACATCCGCCGGCAGCCGTCGACCCTTGCGTCGCTCCCCGCCGCCATCGGCGCGGACATCAACAGTTTCGCTTGCCTCAGCCAAAAGCCCGAGCGGATCGTGCTGCTCGGCACCGGGTCGTCGATGAACGCGCTGCTGGCCGGCGCCGAGGCGCTGGAGGAAGGGACCGGCGCGTCGGTGATCGCCAAGGAGCCGGAGGCCTTCCTGCGCCTGCCGCCAAAACAAACCGGCCAGCGCACGCTGGTTCTCGCCGCCTCGCAGTCGGGCATGAGCATCACCACCATCGAGGCTGTGCGCCTGTCGGTCGCCAGCGGCTTTCCGACGCTTGTCATCACCGGTGAGGCCGACAGCCTGATCACCGAAACGGGCGCCGAGATCATCGTTATGCCGATCGGTCCCGAAACCGTTGGCCCCAAGACCATGGGCTACACCGCCACCGTCATCTCAGTGCTGGCGGTTGCCGCCAGGCTTGCCGACAAGACGTGCGATCTGTCGGGGTTGGTCGGCCAGCTGGAGCGGACGGCCGAAACCGGCCTGGCCGCCGCCAAGGACCTGATCACCCGCTTCGGCGTTCCCGACTACATATTGGTTGCCGGGCAGGCGACGCATCTCGGCACCGCGCTCGAGGCATCGCTGAAGATCGCCGAGATCAGCGGCGTGCCGACCGCCGCCTTCGATACGGAGGAGGCGCTGCATGGCCATGTCTACGGCACCACCGACAAGAGCCTGGTGATCGCCATCGCGCAGACCGAGACCGAGGCCAAGGTGGCCGCCAATCTGGGCGAGGCACTGGCCGAGCTCGGGCCGCGCGCGGTGGTCCTCAACCTTTCGGGACATCCGACCCGCTTCGACCTCGATGTCAGCTGGCCGCTGGCGCCGGAACAGCAATGGCTGGCCGGTTGCTGGGCGCCGATCCCGCTGCAATGGTATGGCTGCGAGCTGGCGATCGCGCGCGGCATCGATCCCGACAAGATGATCTATCCCAATCTCGGACGCCGGTTGAACGTGCGCATCCGCAAGGAGCCCTGATGACAGTCGCGATCGGAATCGACATTGGCGGCAGCCTGGTCAAGCTTGGCGCCGTCGACGGTTCGGGCAAGGTGCTGATGCGCGGCGCTGTCCCGGTGCACCGCGATATCGAGTTCGAGGATTTCGTCGGTCAGGTCACCAAAGCCACCGAAGAACTGACGCGGGCGTTTCCGGCGATCACCACGATCGGCATCGGCGTGCCCGGCACGCCAAATCCCGAGACAGGCATGCTCAATGGCCGCTGCCCGGCGATCCCCGCTCTGCTGAAGGGCTCGCTGTCAAAACTGTTCAGCGCCCATTTCGGCGTGCCCGCCATTGTTCGCAACGATGCGGTCTGCGCCACCCATGGCGAGATGCGGCATGGCGCCGGGCGTCCGTTTTCCCGCTTCGCACTGATCACGCTGGGCACCGGCATTGGCGGCGCGATGGTCATCGACCGCAAGGTCATCGACGGGCCGGACGGGCTGCCGCCGCAGCTAGGCTGCATCTCGCTCGACCCGGCCCGTACCGACATTGCCGACCCGGTGCCGGGCATGGTCGAGAACCTGGCCAGCGCCCGTGCGCTGGTCAACCGCTATCGCCAGCTCAAGCCTGACACCGATGCGGCGAATGCCAAGATGGTCTGCGATCTCGCCAAGGAGGGTGAGCCGATCGCGCTGCAGGTGGTCGACGAGGTGGCGCGCTGGCTGGGCCAGATGATCGGCATCATGTCCAACATGCTCAATATCGAAGCGGCGATCATCGGCGGCGGCCTGTCGCTGGCCGGGCCGTTCTTCACCGATCGCATTGCCCGCAATGTCAGGGATTTCGTGCTGCTGAAGCCCGGCCGCCCGCCGGCCATCGTGACGGTGGAGCATGGCAATGATGCCGGCGTGATTGGCGCCGCGGCACTGGCGCTCGACATGTTCGCGCCGGGAAGGGAATAGCACCATGGCCGATGTGGAACTGCGCAAGATCTCGAAGAGCTATCAGAACCTCAAGGTGGTGCACGATATCGACCTCGAGATCGCCGAGGGCGAGTTCGTCGTCCTCGTCGGACCGTCCGGGTGCGGCAAGTCGACGACGCTGCGCATGGTGGCGGGACTGGACAGGCCGAGCGGCGGCGAGATCCTTATCGGCGGCCGGCTGGTCAACGACGTCCAGGCCAGGGACCGCGATATCGCCATGGTCTTCCAGAGCTACGCGCTCTATCCGCAGATGACGGTGGCTGAGAATATGGCTTTCGGCCTGCGCATCCGCAAAGTGCCTGCCGCCGAGGTGACGCAGCGCATCGCGCGTGTCGCTGAAATGCTCGACCTCAGCGAACTCCTGCAGCGCAAGCCGCACCAGCTGTCCGGCGGCCAGCGCCAGCGCGTCGCCATGGGCCGCGCCATGGTGCGCCAGCCAAAGGTGTTCCTGTTCGACGAGCCGCTTTCCAACCTCGACGCCAAGCTGCGGGGCAAGATGCGCGCCGAGATCAAGAAGCTGCACCAGATGGTCGCCACGACGACCGTCTACGTCACCCATGACCAGGTCGAGGCGATGACGCTGGCCGATCGCGTGGTGGTGATGAACAAGGGGCGCATCGAACAGATCGGGCCGCCCAACGATCTCTATCACGAGCCGGCGAGCCGGTTTGTCGCAGGCTTCATCGGCAGCCCCGGCATGAACTTCTTCAAGTGCCGCCTGGAAGCGCGTGGCGACCGGCTCGCGGTCGTGCTGGCGGATGGTACCGAACTTGCCGTTCCTGCCGCCCGCACCGCACGCTATGCCGGCCATGCCGGGCGCGAGCTGGAGTTCGGCATGCGTCCCGAGCACATCACCGAGCGGCGCGAGCGCCCCGATGTCGTCGACGTCAAGGCTGGGGTCGAGGTGGTCGAGCCGATGGGCATGGAGACGTTGCTGCATGTTGTTATCGCCGGCGGCGAGGCAACGGCGCGGATCGATCCCGCATCGACGCCGAAACCCGGCGAAATGGCGACGCTGTCGTTCGGCATGGCCCATATGCACCTGCTCGATCCCCGGAGCGGCAAGGTTCTCTGAGGTTCCGGACAGGGCAGTGACGAGGCATTGACGCGGGTGCGGTGATCCGCCCGCGCATCGGGCGGGGTGCGGCCACAACCCTGAAACGATGTCACACGCCGAAGCGGTGATGGCGGGTCGATGCGCTCGCCAAGGCTTTTGTGCGCACAACGCAAAAACAATATATTATTTGTTGACAAATATAATTTTGAGGCGAATTTTTAGGTGCGGATCGAACGGCCGCGATGCCCCTTCGATACGCAAGGCCATCTCAACGCAGTCCAGGAATTTCGCCGGTCATGATCGACATCCAAAGCGTGTCAAAATCCTTCGTGACCAGGGATGCCGATCCCGTCCATGCGCTGAAGGATGTCAGCCTCGATATCTACGACAATGAGTTCTTCACCCTGCTCGGCCCGTCCGGTTGCGGCAAGACGACCTTGCTGCGCCTGATTGGCGGCTTCGAAGTGCCGAGCTCCGGCGCCATCCGCATTGCCGGCGCCGATGTCGCGGCCTTGCCGCCGCAGAAGCGGCCGGTCAACACCGTGTTCCAGAGCTATGCGCTGTTCCCGCATATGAGCGTGGCCGAGAATGTCGCGTTCGGGCTGGAGATGCAGCGCGCGCCGAAGTCGCTGGTGGACGAGCGCGTTGGCCAAGCGCTGGAGATGGTGCGGCTCGACGGCTTCGCCACGCGCCGCCCGGCGCAACTGTCGGGCGGCCAGCAGCAGCGCGTCGCGCTGGCGCGTGCCCTCGCTCCGAAACCCAGCGTGCTGCTGCTCGACGAGCCGCTGTCGGCGCTCGACCTCAAACTGCGCAAGGGCATGCAGAGCGAGTTGAAGCGGCTGCAGCGCGAAACCGGCATCACCTTCGTGCTCGTCACCCACGACCAGGAGGAGGCGCTGGCCATGTCCGACCGGATCGCGGTGATGCGCAATGGCCACGTGCTGCAGGTCGGTACGCCCCGGGACATCTACGACAATCCGCAGGACCGCTTCGTCGCCGACTTCATCGGCGAGTCCAACCTCTTGCCCGGTGCCGCCCTTGGCCGCGATCCGGCGAAGACCATCGTCGTGCGCCCCGAACACATCGTCGTGTCGCCGGCATCGGATGGCGCTAGCGGCCACGCCAGGGGCGCGGTCTCGGCCATCACCTTCCTCGGCTCCGACACGCTCTATGAAGTTGTCCTCGACGAGGGGGCAAGGCTGCATTCGCGCTCTCGCGGGGGGGTGGTGCTCTCGACCGGCGACATGGTCGTCGTCGACTGGGCGCGCGACGTCGAACGCGAACTGGCGAACTGAGGCGGCGATGGGCGAGAAACGCACCTACCTGCTGATCGCGCCGGCCATGCTGGTCATCGGCATTTTCATGGTCCTGCCGCTGTTCCTGGCGGTCGGCTATTCCTTCATGACGGCCAACCCCTATGGAGGGGTGACCGCGCCGGCGACATTCGACGCCTATCTGCAGTTCCTCTACCAGCGCGATTTCGACGACAGCCTGGTGTTTTCGCCGAGCTATGCGCTGATCATCCTGCGCTCGGTCTACCTGGCCATCGCCACCACCGGCATCTGCCTTGTGCTCGGGCTGCCGGTCGCCTGGTACATCGTCTGCCAGACGCCCGAGCGGCGGCGCATCCTGTTGTTCGCCGTCACGCTGCCGTTCTGGATCAACACGCTGATCCGCACCTATTGCTGGATCCTGATCCTGCGCGACGAGGGCCTGGCGAACGGTGCGTTGCGCCATGCCGGCATCATCTCCGATCCCTTGCCGCTGCTCTACAATGACGGGTCGATCCTGCTCGGCCTCGTCTACACCTTCCTGCCCTTCATGGTGCTGCCGATCTATTCGACGCTAGAGCGCATCGACCCCCGGCTGATCGAGGCCGCGCACGATCTCTATGCCAGCCGTGCCGCCGTCTTCCGCCGTATCGTCTGGCCGCTGGCGAGGCCCGGCGCGCTGGCCGGCGCCACGCTGGTGTTCGCGCCGGCGCTGGGCTCGTTCCTGGCGCCGGACCTGCTCGGCGGTGGCAAGAAGCTGCTGATCGGCAGCCTGATCCAGATGCAATTCACATCATCGCGAAACTGGCCTTTTGGCGCCGCGCTCTCGACGGTCGTGACTGTCGTGGTGCTGGCGGTCTTCGTCATCCGTTCGCGCAGGGCACAGGAGGAGCGGCGATGAACGGCGCGAAACCCTTCGACTGGCGGCATACGCCCGGCCTGTCCGCCTACACCGCTCTCATATTCCTGTTCTTCTACGCGCCGCTGCTGATCCTGGTGATCTACGCCTTCAATTCGAGCCGGCTGGTCACCGTATGGGCCGGCTTCAGTTTCAAATGGTTCGTGGCGGTCGCCAACAATGGCGCGATCCGCGACGCCGCCTTCAACAGCGTCGTCGTCGCTGTCGTCGCCACCATCGCCTCGACGGCGATCGCCACCGCTGGCGCGCTGGCGCTGGAACGCGGCCGGTTGCGCTTCGGGCGCGGCGCCGCAACCGCGTTGATCGCGATGCCGCTGGTGGTGCCGGAGATCGTCGTGGCGATCACCACGCTGATCTTCTTTTCGGGGCTCGGCATGCATCACGGGCTGATCAACCTGATGATCGCCCACACGGTCTTCTGCATCCCGTTCGCGCTGCTGCCGATCCAGGCGCGGCTGCGCGACATGGGCGGGACATTGGAGGAGGCGGGCCGCGACCTCTATGCCGACGAGTGGCGGCTGTTTCGCCGTGTCACGCTGCCTTTGCTGGTCCCGGCGATCTCGGCCGGCGCCATCATGGCCTTCGTCGTCTCGCTCGATGATTTCCTGATCTCGATGATGGTGTCGAGCGCGGGATCGACCACCTTGCCCGTCTACATCTACGGCATGATGCGGCTTGGCGTGACGCCCGAGGTCAACGCCATCTCCACCATCCTTCTTGCCGTTTCCATCGTCTTCGTCGCGGCGGCGCTGCTCGTCGGACGACGCAACAGGTTTGCCTAGAAAAACAAAGAACCAGATCAGAGGAGAACGACAATGACCAAATGGAAAGAAGGATTTTCTGGACTAGCCCTGGCCGCCGCCATGATGGGGGCGATCACCACCACGGCACTCGCCGATGCCGGCGAGCTGCACATCTACAACTGGACTGACTACACGTCGGACGAGATGATCAAGAAGTTCGAGGCGGAGACCGGGATCAAGGTCACCATCGACACCTATGATTCCAACGAGACCGCGCTCGCCAAGCTGAGCTCGGGCGCGGCCGGCTATGACGTGATGATCATCAGCAACGATTTCGTGCCGATCTTCGTCAAGCAGAAGCTGTTCCAGGAAGTCGACGCGGGGGCGATGCCGAACTTCAAGAATGTCGATCCGAAATGGCAGCACCGGCCCTGGGATCCCGATGCGAAATACACCGTGCCGTGGGTCTGGGGCACCACTTCCTTCTCGGTCGACACCGCCGTCTACAAGGGGCCGACCGACAGTTTGAAGCCGCTGTTCGATCCGCCCGCGGAACTCAAGGGCAAGGTCGGCATGTTCGGCTCGCCCAGCGAAGTGATGTCGCTGGCGCTGGTCTATCTCGGCAAGGACCAGTGCAACAGCAACCCAGCGGACCTCAAGGAACTCGACGCCTTGCTGCAGGCGCAGAAGCCCTTCGTGAAGGTCTACAATTCCGATGGGATCGTCGAGCGCCAGGTTGCCGGCGAGACGGTCATGCACGAGCAGTGGTCGGGCAAGGCGCTGGCGACACGGCAGCAGAAGCCGACGGTCAAATATGTCTATCCCAAGGAAGGCGTGGTTGGCTGGATGGACAATGTCGCGGTGCCTTCGACAGCGCCCAATGTCGACAATGCCAAGAAGTTCCTCAACTTCCTGATGGACCCCGAAAACATTGCGCTGCAGCAGAAATACACCGGCTACCAGAGCGCCATCGCCGGATCGAACAAGTACCTGTCGCCGGACATCGGCGGCTCGCCCGAGTTCAATCCGCCGGCCGACCTGAAGATCTCGTTTGCGCCGTCATGCGACGAGAAGGCGACCCGGGCGTATGACCGCATCTGGACCAATCTGCGCCAGTAAGCCTGACACGCAAGACGCCGCCCGTTTGAGCGGGCGGCGTCTTGCTTGTTGTCCGAGGAACGCGAATGAAACGCTATGCCCGCTCAATCGTCTTGCGCGCCGGCAGGTCGTCGGCTTCGGCCGCCAGCAGGATGTCGGTGGTGACAGCCAGATGCGAGGCCAGCAACGCCGCGGCCTTGTCCGCGTCGCGGTCGAGCACGGCGCCGGCCAGATCCTGATGCTCCTTGCTGATGTTGCGGGCGTTGGGCGCCAGCGAGACAGACCTGCGGCGATAGCGCTCGCTCTGGTCATAAAGCTGGTCGCGCAGGCGCAGCAGCCAGTGGCTGTCGCAGCCGCCGACCAGCGCCTTGTGGAAGGCCGCGTGCGCGGTCGCCCATTCGTCGCTCGAAAGCACGGGATCGTCGGGCGTATGCTCGGGCGTGCGCGACAGCCGGTGCAGTGCGGCGACCAGCTGCGATTCCCAGGCCACGTCGCCGACCTCTATGGCGCGGCGGATGCACAGCGTCTCGATCTGGATGCGCGTCTTGGTGAGGTCGAGCAGGTCTTCGGCCGAGATCGGCGCGGCGCGAAAGCCACGCTGCGGCTCGGCCACCACAAGGCCTTCCGAGGTCAGGCGCGACAGCGCCTCGCGGATGGCGCCGAGGCTGACCGACAGCCTGTCGCATAGTTCCTGCACCTTGAGCCGGCTGCCGGGCGCGATCCGGCACGACAAAAGGTCGGCGCGCAAATCCTCATACGCGCCCTGGGTGAGATTGATCGAGCCTTCTCTAGCCATTCGTTTGCCCGCGGCCGAATCTGTCCATCGGATGCCGTCATACAATATGCCCGGCAGAAGTCAGAATGCAAAATAATATATTCTCTGTTGACAGATATATAATTTCTGCACAAAGTCCAGCCTTCACAAACAGGGACGTGACCAGTGAGATTTGCAGCCTATAGGTCGCCGCAGGGTTCGGGATTGGCGATTGCATTGCCGGGAGGCGAGTTCCGCGGCATCAACGAGAGCGACGCGACGTTTCCCGGACGGCTGGAGGAACTCATTGCCGAGGGCCCGGATGCGCTGCAGGCGGCCGGCGAACGGCTGGCCAAGGGGCGGCGCGTCGATCCGCAATCAGTGCAGTGGCTGCCGCCGATATCGGCGCCGGGCAAGATCATCTGCGTCGGCCTGAACTATGTCGACCATTCGATCGAGAGCGGCTTCGTGCCGCCGACCTATCCGACGCTGTTCGCCCGCTTCTCGACCAGCCTGATCGGCCATGGCGCGGCCATCCGCCGGCCGGAGGCTTCGGTCCAGCTCGACTATGAGGGGGAGATGGTGGCTGTCATCGGCAAGGCCGGCCGCCACATCGCCCGCAGTCAGGCGCTAAGCCATGTCGCCGGCTATTCCATCTTCAACGACGCCTCGATCCGCGACTTCCAGACCAAGTCGCCGCAATGGACCGTCGGCAAGAATTTCGACGGCACCGGATCGTTCGGGCCGGTCTTCGTGACGGCGGACGAGCTGCCGCCGGGCGGCAAGGGGCTGCGCATCCAGACACGCCTCAACGGCGAGGTCGTGCAGAACGCCTCGACCAGCGACATGATCTTCGATGTCGTGTCGCTGATCTCGATCATCAGCGAAGCGATCACGCTGGAGCCGGGCGACGTCATCGTCACCGGCACGCCGTCGGGCGTCGGCATGGCGCGCAAGCCGCAGCTGTTCATGAAGCATGGCGACATTTGCGAGGTGGAACTGGAAGACGTCGGCATCCTGTCCAATGTCGTTGCCGACGACGTCCTCGCCGCGCAGGCCGTCAATCAATAAACCCGCCAACTTTCAGAGGACGATGTCATGACAAGAGTGATGTTCCGCAATGCCATGATCTGGGATGGCACGGGCGCTGACGCCTTTCCAGCCGATCTGCTGGTCGAGAATGGCCGCATCAGCGCCATTGCGCGCACGCCGGGACAATTGTCCGGCGAGGGTGCCACCACCGTCGAATGCCGCGGCATGACGTTGATGCCGGGCCTTGTCGAAGGCCATGCCCACATTTCCTTCGGTGGCGCGATCAAGGATTCCGATCTCGGCCTGATCCCGCCCGAGGAGCATCTGCTGCTCACCATGCGCAATGCCAAGACGCTGCTCGACCATGGCTTCACCAGCGCCTACAGCGCCGCGACCTCGAAGCTGAGGCTCGACATCGTCATCCGCAACGAGATCAACGCCGGCCGGCTGCCGGGGCCGCGCATGCGTGCCGGCAGCCCAGAAATCACGGTGACCGGCGGTCTCGGCGACGAGCGCCAGCAGCACATGTATCACGAGAGCTTCGGCATGATCGCCGACGGCGTCGAGGAGATCACCAAGGCGGTGCGGCTGTGCTGCCGCGAGGGCGCCGATAATATCAAGATCAACATTTCGGGTGATGATCTCAGCCCGGCGGCGCATGGCGGGCTTACCGTCATGAGCGAGGCCGAGGTGATGACGGCGGTGTCGGTGGCGCGTGACTTCGGCAAGAAGATCAACTGCCATGCCCGCGCCGCCGGTTCGGTGAAGCGCGCGGTGAAGTGCGGCGTCGACGTCATCTACCACTGCGAATCCGCCGACGAGGAAGCGCTGGATGCGCTGGAATCGGCCAAGGACCGCATCTTCGTCGGCCCGGCCATCGGCATCATCTACGGCACGCTCTACGAGGGCGAGCCCTTCGGCTTCACCCATGAGATGGCGGTGAAGTTCGGCATGCAGCGCATCCTCGACGACAGCCGTAAGGTCTACACCGAATTGCGCAAGCGCGGCGTGCGCGCACTGATCGGCGGCGACTATGGTTTCGCGCAGACGCCGCAGGGCACCAACGCCCGCGACCTCAAGCATTTCGTCGACCTGCTGGGATATTCGCCAAGCGAGGCGCTGCAGTGCGGCACGCGGCTCGGCGGCCAGGTGATGGGCCTTGGCGACGAGCTCGGCATGGTCAAGGAAGGCTTCATCGCCGACCTGCTGCTGGTCAATGGCGACCCGCTGAAGGACCTCGACATGATGGTGCATGAGAAGAACCTCGTCGTCATCATGAAGGATGGCGAGCTCTACAAGGACCACTCCGCCTCGGTCGCTTCGCAGCGGCAAGCGGCTTGATCGGCAGCCTGGGCGAGGGTCGTGCAGCCCGCGGTTCCCATCGATGTCGACGAAACCAGCGGCATCTGGCGGACCGACGGACTGCCGATGGTCTACCTGCCCAGGCACTTCCTGGTGAACAATCATCTCGCGGTCGAGGAAGCCCTTGGCCGCGAGGCCTATCGCGCCATGCTTCGCACAGCGACGGCGAAATCCGCCATCGAATGGTGCGGGGCGCAGTTGCGCGACAAGGGCCTCGATCCTGAGGCGACGTTCCGCCACTATTTCCAGCGCCTGTCGCAGCGCGGCTGGGGCCAGTTCTCCATCGACGTCCTGGACACCGCCGACCGTCGCGGCTCAATCAGCCTGCGAAATTCGATTTTCGCTCTGGAGGCCGGGCAGCGCGCCGGGCAATCGACGGGCCAGCGCGTCTGCTACATGTTCGAGGGTTTCGTCACCGGCGCGTTCTCGTTCCTGCTAGGCAATTCGGTTGCGCTACCGAGCAACGTCGAAGCGGGGGAGGTGCGGTGTGCCTGCGAAGGGCACGACCATTGCCGCTTCGACTTCGCGGCCAGACCCTAGGCTTCCACTGCGTCGCATCGCAGCCCCGGGAGGAACTCATCCGGGCCATGGCCGCCCGGTCGTCGACGCCATGGCCGGTTAGAGGTCACAGCACGCCGAAGGGGCCATACGGGGCGTAGTA
The DNA here is from genome assembly GCF_040537815.1 of Mesorhizobium shangrilense. Classification (NCBI taxonomy): domain Bacteria; kingdom Pseudomonadati; phylum Pseudomonadota; class Alphaproteobacteria; order Hyphomicrobiales; family Phyllobacteriaceae; genus Mesorhizobium; species Mesorhizobium shangrilense. The sequence goes on along the minus strand of NZ_JBEWSZ010000011.1, from coordinate 62,101 downwards.
GTAGGGGATACAGAGACCAAGCGCCAGCTGAACGGGATCGCAATAGTCGTCATAGTAGCCACCGTAATAACCGCCGCCGCCGCGGGCCCAGCGGTGTCCATGGCCACGGCGAAAAGCGAATCGATGCCCGCCATTGAAATGGCGCATGACCTGCCCACCACTGAAATGACCCATCGAATGGCCGCCGCCATGGTGCCTGATAATCGCCGCGTCGGCGATGGAGCTAAATGAGACAGTGCTTGCTGCCAATGCCAGCACAAGAGTGCTTGCGAATACAATCCGTTTTTTCATCGTCGTAACTCCGCGTTGTTGATGCGGTACTATGCATGAGAGGAAAACGACGGCTCATCTTGACATGTTCCTTCACGAAATCGGGATGGCGTAGGCAGGCGCCGAGTGGAACGGCAGACAGCCACGCCGCAACATGGCTGTCCCGCACATTGTCCTTCACAGCGGGAGTGCTCGCGGTCGAATGCGGAATCAATAAGCGTAGGTGTAGCAGCGGTCGATCGTCCACTGGATGGGGCCGCAATAGTCGTCGCCATGGCGACCGTAGTCGCCGTAACCGTTGTTGTAGCCGCCTATCCAGCCATTATCGGCGACCCAGTCGTCGTCGGTCCAAACGCCGCCGGCCGGGATCCCGGTACGTACATAACGGCGAACGACGTGCCGATGCCCAGTGTCGTGACGGGCCGCGACGTGATGGACAAGGTGATGCTTGACGACCGCGGCATCGGCGTTGGTGGTCAATGAGAAGGTGCCGGCGGCCAATGCCAGCACGACGGAATTGATGACTACTCGTTGCCTGCTCATAAGGATGCCTCCTGTTCATGCGAGACAGCACGGACAAGAACGGCTTTCTCACGCGACGCGTTCCTTCACGAAATCGGGACGGGTCGGCACCCGAAAGGGCGTCGCCTGGGAAGACGGACAGACCGAGGCCATCAGCCGGCGGCATCGGCCGGTATGGTCAGAGAGAGTGTTTGTATCCGATCGCGATGTTGAGCTTGTCGGCGGCCAGATCGTTGTAGGGCGACGACGTCGTATCGGTCTTCTTCCACACCCCCTGTTCGGGGGATGTTGCGAGATTTGGGCCTGGCTGGAAGCGTTGGGATGCGCACATCATCCAATCGGGGGGGGCGACCCAAACCAGCCGTCATACAGTGGTGGGGCCAATCATGGTTTCAGGAGTTCATTAAGATGAAATTCACCCTCGTACCCCAAGGCGAGATTGTGAGAAGTGTTGCGCTGGCGGTCATTGTCGCATTCGGGGCCGTCAGCTCGGTGTCCACGGCGAACGCCGCGACATCAGTTCTCAAGCTCCACAAGACCAGCGTCGACGGGTGCCAGAAATTTGTGAAGCCCAATGGCAAGACCTGGAAGGCGGTGGGGAAAATCGTTGTGCAGGGGGCATGTCCGGCTGAACTCAAGGGCACACCGACAATTCATGGCGAAATGCTCGATGCCCACTCTGTCAAGCTGGCCAATGGCTCCGTTTGCCGGTTTGATGATCATGGCACGGGGCGGTGCAGTTGATGTCTGGGTAGCCATAGCAACAGAAGCGCATCCGAAAGCATCCAGAAACAATCCGCTAGGCGCGCAATTGCCTTCTCATGGTTTTGCTAGCGCCATGAGCGATTGCGGCCTGCGTTGTAGCAAACGCCAGGTGATTGAAGATCAACGTTGTGTCTTTCATACCTAACATTTGCTGAAGCATCTGGGAGCGCTTGTAGCATTGGGCTTGCAGGTTATCTTCGGCTGCGCACGCCGCGTCTTTAGCGAGCTCCGGAGATGCAGAAATCGCGATACAGAAGCCTAACGCCAGGCGCTTTGATAACACTGATATGCACTCTGCGCTGCCGGTAGCGCGTTTTCGCCGATACAACAGATCGCGGCAAAACTGGCAGTGCAGTACCGTCCTTGCATCCTCCAAACGAGGGATGCATGATCATCAGATATCGCTAAAGGATATTGAGTTCAGGCGTGACGGTTCATCAATCGAGGCTTGGCCATATCGGGTTCCAGATCGTCCATCCAGACAAGATCAATCTTGGGAAAATGCGGGTAGACTTCAATTTTCATCGCCGTCAGATTAACTCGACCCGATGCGAAGGTCGGGTTGGATGAAATCCGATGACGGAAGCAGCGCGGGCGATCATGTTGTCGGGTGAGAAGCGTTTGGCGTCCGAGATCGCGGAACTCAAGGCGGTCATTAGCGCCGCTGCCTGCGATGCAAACCGCTGGGCCGATGTCGCCCATTCCCTGCAGAGCATGGTTCCAGGTTCAAAAGTCCTGTTTCAGGTCATTGAAAAAGACGACATGTCAGTACGCCAGGTCGTCTATTCCGGTTTCAGCGATCAGACTATAAAATACTATGGCGATCATTATTGGAAGATAAACCCCTGGACCAAAGGGGTGAACGAAATGAGCATGTCTTCGTTCAAGAGAGCATCAGAACTCTACCCCGACAGGTTGTTCAGGGAGACAGAGTTCTTTGCTGATCTTGTGAACCCCGAGCGTGAATGCGACGACGCGACAGCCTTGAAATTTGCCGCGCACAGAGGCCGATATGCCTTTTTAGCCGTGCACCATGATTCTCGCTATCGCGAACAGATGCATGCACGGGGCCAGGCTTTGCTGCAAACCCTGGTGCCCGCTCTTCGAACCGCGCTCGAAGTCAACCGCCTCACCAACCCAATTTTTCATCTGCCGGGAGGACGTGGATTGATCGATCAGCTCGTCGATGCGGCGATTGTGGTGGATGAGGACTGCCGCCTACTTGCTTCAAATGGCCCCGCGAACAAACTTCTGGCAGATACCGGCCTCATCCTGGTCAGGGCGCACGATATCGTTCAGATCAATGATGCGGGAGCAAACGCCGCCTTTGTTCGGCTTGTCCGAAACAGTTGCACCCTCGATGACGGCCGGGCGAGACTAAACGATCTGATCGTCAATTCCGCCTCGGGAAGTCATGTCGTGACATGTATTCCCATCGCGATCGATCAAACGAATGCGTTGCCGGCCGGCCTCTTGTCGGTTTTTGCCCCCAAAACCGTAGCCTTGGTCATACTGCGTCCTCGGGCAAGCGAGGACCCTTCCGCGCTCATGGGAAATCTGCGCCAGCATTTTGGATTGACCAAAGCGGAAGCCAGCCTGATCCTGGAGTTCGAACGCGGCGGCACGCTGTCGGAAATTGCCGAGCGTCTCGGCGTCTCGCGCTCCACTATCCAAACCCATCTCAAGGCGATCTTCGCCAAGACGGGTACCTCCAAACAGCGAGATGTCGTCACGCTTGTGACGCGCCACAGGGCCTCAAGCAATTTGTTCTCCGTCGATGGCTTTTGAAACGGATCTGCAAACAGCCACCAACTGCTGAGACATCCGATTCCCGGACGCACCGTGTCAACCGCGGCCTCTCGGTAGCGGTCACCTTGCCCGTCGGGCCAAAGCCATGACTGGCCTCGCCGGATGACATTTTGGTGAACAGCCGGGGAAAGGCCGGCTGCGTCACAATTGCGCAAAACGTCATGGTATTTGCTCGGACGCGTCTGGCAGCGGGGCGCCGAGACGGGGACGAATGAGGGATCAGCCACCATGACTGACAAAACCAATCCAGATCATGACACGCACAAGAGTAACAGGGGGGATCGGCATCACTTCCGCTTCCACCGGCCTCACGTGCATCTGCACTCGCTCTATGGGGACGACTGGTTCGCGCTGAAAGCGGAGAAGTTCGCCCGCTTCTTCGGCACGCCCACCTTCCTCATCGTCCAGACCGTGATCGTTGGCATATGGATGCTCGTCAACATCGTCGGCGTGACCCAGTTCGACGTTTACCCGTTTATCCTGCTGAACCTCGCTTTCAGTCTGCAAGCCGCTTATGCCGCGCCGCTGATCCTCCTGGCGCAGACGCGCCAGTCCGACCGGGACAAGGTGCACGCCGAAGCCGACGCCTTGCACCGCGAGGACCTCGCCCGTGCCAGCGACGAGCGGCTTGCCGTCGCCGCCCACCAGACGACCATGCTCGTCGACCTAGTCAAGCAGAACACGCAACTGACGGAAACGATCAAGGCGCTCACGGAGCGCGTCGAGACCTTGACGACCGAAGTGCACAAGCAGGTGATTGCGTCGGCGGCATCTGTGACGCGCTGATCGCTGTCGGCCGCCCCCAACCGCTATCGCCAGTTCGGCCTGGCCATCGGCCGAACGGCAATCGCGATCACTTTTCCTTGAACGCCCGCAATCCTGCCCTGTCGGCTGGGAAACAGGCGATACTGCGCCGCAAAGTCGCCTTGTTGCGACTTTGTAAAGAGCACAATCCAGAAACAAAATTCTACGCTCCGGAAATACCGAGGAAAAAATTCGAGAGCGATAATCAGCGACGCGGCGATCCGGTCACCGGCCTGGCGGTGACGTTCAAATTTGGCCAGCGAGAAGGGGAGTGATCTCGTGGAGAAATCTTCTCCCTTCGCCATCAGGTTTGCTGGTCGCTGTCGGTAATCCATGCGGGGATATCTTCTCTAAGAGCCATTGTCGCTCTCAATCGATGGGTAGTCGGAATGTGGAAGATCTCGAAATATCTTACTTTCTTCTTTGCCTTGGTCGCCTTTGCGGTCGGGTCCAGCGCCGGGGCAATGGCACAGGGCGAAAAACGCCTCGCCTTCGTCATCGGCAATGCCGCCTATCAGTCTGGCGCGCTTGCCACGACGGCCAATGATGCCGGCCTTATCGCCCAGACATTGCAGGCGGCCGGCTTCGATGTGGTCGGCGCGCGCGACGTCGACCAGGAATCGCTGCGCGGCGCGTATCGTGATTTCCTGGCCAAGGTCACCGCCGCCGGGCCTGATGCGGTCGTCTTCGTCTATCTCGCCGGCTACGGCGTGCAGTTCGAAGGCGAGAACTACTTCGTGCCGGTCGATGCCCAGATAAACAATGCCGCCGACGTGCCGATCACGGCGGTGCGGGTGTCCGATCTCACCAAGCCGCTTGCGGCCCTGCCGACCAAGGTCAACATCGTCGTCCTAGACGCAGCGCGGCCGAATACCTTCGTGAAGACGAACCAGCCGCTCGCCGGTGGCCTGGCGCTGGTCGATCCCGACCCGAACATGCTGGTGGCCTTCAATGCCGCTCCCGGCACGGTCGCGCCCGAGGGCAAGGGTCCCTATGGCGCTTATGCCCAGGCACTGGCCGAAATGATGCGTGACGGCGGCCTGGCATTGGGCGACGTGTTCGACCGGACGCGGCTGCGGGTCAACGAAGTCACCAATGGCGCCGAGGTGCCCTGGAACGCTTCCAAGGTCACGGAACCCTTCGTCTTCTTCGACCGTGGCCCGGATGCGCCCCCGCCACAGGTTTCGGCCGCCGAGGTGCGGACGAACCGGACCAAGGAGATCCGCGACTTCGACGCGCATGACGCCTATGTCGCGGCGCTCGACCGCGACACGATGCGCGGCTACGAGAACTTCATCGTCGCCTATCCGCATGACCCGATGGCCAAGCGCGTACGCGCGATCCTGGCGGCAAGGCGCGAAGCGATCACCTGGCGCGAGACCTGGCTCAGGGATACGCCGGAAGCCTATTGGTCGTATCTCGAGCGCTATCCGCACGGTCCTCACGCCTGGGATGCGCGCCGCCGTCTCGAGCATTTCGATGCGGAGCTTGAGCCGCCGGAGAGTTTTGCCGTCTATGACTATGACGTGCCGCCGCCGCCAGAAGAAGAGATCATCTATGTCGACCGGCCGGTGCTCTATTTCGATGACCCGGAATTCGACTTCGATCCGCCGCCTCCGGTGGCCGTGATCTTCCTGCAGGAGCGGCCGCGCGACTTCATCGAGCTGCCGCCGCCGCCGCCGCCGATCGGTGTCTTCCTGCTGCCGACGCCGGTCTTCGTGCCCGTGCCTGTGTGGGTCAACCCGCCGCATGACATCATCCCGCCGCCGGACAATGTCATCTTCAACAACATCCACAACACCACGATCATCAACAACACGACGATCAACGAGAACAACAACCAGGGCGGTGGCCTCACCACCGGCCAGAAGCTGACCGGTGTCGCCGTGGGTGCCGGTGCGGCGGCACTTGCGGCCAAGGTGGCGTTGCCGACCTTCCTGCAGAAGAAGGAAGCGGTTCTGTCGAAGCAGAAAAATGTGCAGACCAACGGGCAGAATGGAGTGCAGAACCCGGGCGGCCTGCCGCTGAAGCCGGGGCAGGGTGGCCAGCAGCCGCTGTCCAAGCCGGCCGACAAGCTGACCGGTCATGCTCTGCCCGGCGCCGACGGCAAGACGCTGCCGCTGGTCAATGGCAAGCCGGTGCTCAACGGCCAGAACCTGTCCAACAATCCGAACCTGCCTAACAACAAGTCCAGGAAGCTGTTGAACAAGCAGGGTACGGCCGGTGGAAACGCGGTGACCGGCAATCCGGTGGCAAACGGGCAAAACGGCGCCAATGGCCAGGGCCAGAACGGTGCCGGCCAGAACGGAACCGGCAAGAATGGAACGGGCAAGAACGCCAAGCTCCACAAGGTGCCGGGGGCCAATGGCACGCCCACGACAAATGGAGCGGGGGTCAACGGCGGCCAGAATTCGGGCCAGAACCCGCCCAACGGCAAGTCCAGGAAGCTTCACAACCAGGGCAACGGCCAGACGAACGGCCAGGCCAATGGCCAGGGCAATGGGAGCCAAGGCATCGGCAATCAAGGCAATGGCAAGGGTGCCAAGTTCCGCAAGCTGCCCGCCAACGGAAACAGTGGCGGCAATGGCCAGCAGAAATTCAAGGCCAACAATGGCAATCCGCAACTGAAGGTGCAGAGCCAGCCCAGGCCGCCTAAGCCGGAGTTCCACGCCCAGCCGAAGCCGGAGTTCCACGCCCAGCCGAAACCGGAGTTCCATGCTCCGCCGAAGCAGCAGATGCAGCAGGTGCACCGGCAGCCGCAGCCGCAGGCACAGCCAAGGCCGCCGCAACCGCAAGGTGGCAAGAAGCCCGCCTGCGGCCATCCGGGCGAGCCGCCCTGCAAATAGGCAGGGCTGTGATCAAGCCACCTCGCGGCGGCTTGATCCCTAGTGCATGTCGCCCAAAAGTGCGCAGCGGTTTTGGGCGAACGACATGCATAGAAACAAAGGCCTAAAGCGCGTCGCATGGCTCCGTTCAGACGCGACGCGCTTTAGGGCAATGCACGGGCGGTTCAGGTTCTGAACCGCCCGCTTTGCGTCGCGGGTAGTCTCGCAACCGTGCTCCGGATCAGCGCAGAAACTTGAGCACGGCCTGCGTGAACTCGGCGGGGTATTCGACGTTCGACAGGTGAACCGCAGGCAGCACGACCAGCTTCGCTCCGGGCACCGCTTCGGCGATCAACTCGCTGTGGCTCAGGGCTGTCACCGTGTCGTGCCGGCCGGCGATCACCAGGGTCGGCCGGGAGATCAGGGCTATGGTGCGGCGAAGGTCGGCGTCGCGAACCGCCGCGAACAGGCCGGCCAGGCCCTGCCGGTTGATGGTCAGCAGCATGGTGCGAAATTCCTCGATGATGGGCTCGTTGGCCGCCACCATCCGGGCCGGAAACCAGTTGCCGAGGAAGACTTCAGCGGTTTCCGACATGTCATCAGCCTGCAGTACGGCGGCAATCCGCTCGTCGAAATAGCTTGCCGGCGCAAGGTGGGACGAGGTGTTGCTGAGGATCAGCCGGTCGATCCGCTCTGGCGCATGGATGGCGAGCCATTGGCCAACGAAGCCGCCCAGCGACAGGCCGAGAAAGTGCACGCGTTCAAGGCCGAGTGCATCGAGCAACTCGAGCACGTCGCGACCAAGCCGATCGAGCGAATAAGCGCCAACGGGAGTGCTCGATCCGCCGTGCCCGCGAAAATCGTAGCGCAGGACACGGAAATGCTTCGATAGCTCGCCGACTTGGCCATCCCACATGTGCAGCGTGGTGGCGATGGAGTTGGACAGCACCAGCACCGGCTTCCCGGCGTCGCCGTCGAAGCGGTAGGCGATGCGCGTGCCATCGCCGATGGTCGCGAAATTCAGCTCATTCATGGCGAAGAGTCCTTCTGGAACGTTGAATGAGGCAGATGCTAGTCGCGACCTGTCTTTGTTGATATTACAAAGGTGGGACAATCTCTGTAGTAAAAGCTGACATGGCCGAATTCACCTTGCACGATTTGCAATGCTTCGATGCCGTGGTCCGCACCGGCGGCTTCCAGCCGGCGGCGGCAATGCTGAATCGCTCTCACCCGGCGGTGTTCGCCGCCGTCGCCAAGCTGGAGCGGCAGCTCGACCTCATTCTTCTGGATCGCAGCGGCTATCGCGTGCGCCCGACCGAGGCGGGGCTGTCGTTCCATCGCCGGGCACAGTCGCTGTTGCGCGAACTGGAGGGCCTGCGTGTCCACGCCGCCCAGCTCTCCATGGGCGAGGAAAGCGATGTCCATGTGGTGATCGGCGACCTCTGCCCGCGCCCGGTTGTGCTGGGGATGCTTGGGCGGTTCTTCGCCGAGTGCCCGGGCACGCGGCTGAACCTGCATTTCGAAGCGGTGGGCGGTCCACGGGAGCGCCTCTTCGATGGTGAAGCCGACCTGATCCTGCACTGGGTCGACAAGAGCGATGCGCGGGTGGAATGGGTCGATTTGTGCAAGGTGCCGTTCATTCCCGTGGTGGCGCCGGGCTTCCTGCCGGAGCATATCAGGCAGCCGATCACGCCGGACCAGATGCACGCCTTCACCCAATGCGTGATGCGCGACACGGCCCGTCATTCGCCACGGCAGGACTACTTCATGATCGAAGGCGCGCCGCAATGCATGGTGGCCGACCAGGGCATGAAGAAGGAGATCATCCTGCAAGGCCTCGGATGGGGCCACATGCCCCGCTTCCTGATCGAGGACGAGCTGCGTGACGGACGCCTGCAATCCATTGCCGGCCGGCATCTGCCGGGCCGCACCGAGGAGCTGGTGGTGGCGCGCCGCCGCGACCGGCCGCACGGGCCGATCGCGAACCGTCTGTGGGATCATATCCAGCAGCAGGCACCGGCGTTACGCCGCGCGCTTTAGCCGACAACACGCGCACAAACGCAGAAAGCGTCGGGCTGAGGCCCGTCGGTTTTTCGACAATCGCCAAATTTTCCGCTTGAGCCGAACCTAGCGTCATACCGTATGGAGGATTCCACAGGGAGTTTTCGATGCACGGTGGCGCCCAGGAAGAAGTATTGCTGACGGCTCTGGAATGCTCGGAGCGGATCGGCATCAGTGTTCGAGCCCTTCGGCTCTATGAGCAGCATGGCCTGATCTCGCCGCGCCGCACGTTCAAGCAGTGGCGACTGTATGGCAGTAACGAGATCACACGTCTGAGCGAAATAATGGCGCTCAAATCACTTGGTCTTACGCTGCGGGACATCGCGAAGCTGCTGCGCGGCCATAATGCCGATCTGACGCAGATACTCGCCCTGCAGCGCGATGCGCTGGCGGATGCGCGCAGGCGCGCCGAGCGCGGATTGCAGGTGATCGAGGTCCTGCAATCCAAGATCCGGTCGGGCGCCACCGCATCGATCGACGACCTCACAAACCTGGCAAAGGAAACGAACATGGCCGAGCCACTCAAGGATACCGTCGCCTGGCGCCGTTACGAACAGATGCGCCCGAGAACCGAAATTGCCGCCAACACCAGCCTGTACGATGATTACGCGGGTGGCTATGAGAGCGACGACGGCACTTTCTTTGTCGTCTCCCGTCGTGATGGCCAGCTTTTCTATCGGGTCGTCGGCCAGCCGGACATCGAGATATTTCCGGAGAGCGATGCCGGGTTCTTCATGAAGGCACTGCCGGTGCAGGTGACATTTCAGCTAGAAGATGGCCAGGTGCGAGGCCTGATCCATCATCAGAACGGATTTGAGGATCACGCCGTCAAGGTGGGCCTGGAGCGGATGCGCCTCATCGACGACGAGGCTCAACGGCGCGTACGGGACCAGACGCCGGTGCCGGACAGTGAATCGATCCTGCGCCGCGTGATTGAGCAACATATGCGCGGCGAACCTGATCTCGATGCCATGGTGCCAGCCCTGGCCGCGGCGGCAGTGGAGCAGAAAGACTTCATCCGCGGCGAACTGGACCAGGCCGGAGAATTGAAGACCCTTTCATTCAAGGGCGTCTCATACGGCCTGGATGTCTATGATGTGCAGTTCGCCAACGCCAAAATGGAATGGGGTTTCAACCTCACCCGCCGAGGCAAGATCGCGGCTCTTTATCTGCGCCCCGCATTGTAAGGGGCATCGCCGACGTTTCCCTTCCTGGCCAGGCAATCCCCGATCGATGGCAGCGCATGCTGGAGAAGGGCGAGAGGGTGGGGGCGACACATCCTCAAATGAGTATAACCCATGAAATCGATCCATCTGATGATTGCCGCCGCCTTCATGGCCCTGGTGATAATGGCGGCGATCGTTGCGTCGCTGGTCAAGGTCGCGACCATGTCGACGGCCGCCGGGCATGTGGGCAGCGGCTGGTTGCTCAACATCATCATCCGCATGGACAGCGGCCTGGGGCGTTGACCTTGGCCGATGGAGCGCGGTGCCTGTCTCAGGCTCCGATACAATGACCCATTTTACAACTTACAACCGCTCCTTCAGCCGCCTTTACCCGAGGCGTGGATGCCGGTACTTTTTGGCAAGACTGGTGACGTTTCGGAATGAGCGTTCCAACATACGAAAATGGCGTAATCGGCTACGGTAGTGAAGTGAATATGCCATACATCGTTCAGAGAGTAATATTGAAGACAGGTAAATTGATAACGGAAAGGGATTTATCCGACGGAGGAACGTTGATTGATGAAGATTCCCCGGTAGTTGGCGACGTACTAGAGATTTTCTTCGCAGGTCGAACTATGATGGTCGAAATAATATGGGGTCGTTGGGGATGGCGTGAAAATACAGACCCAAATCATGTCTTTCGTTTGCGTGCGAAGGAGCTCTAGGAAGGTTTTCTCGGTCTTGGCCGGCGTTGCTCTCTGGCCCTACCTGCCCAATCCACTAGCCTCCGCCGGTGCAATACTCGCATAACACTCATGCTGGAGAAGGGCGCCGACCATGGGCCAGTGGTTCCGCGACGCCGGTGTCACGCCCCGGCTTTGACGTGGTCGATGAAGGCGCGCAGCTTGGGCAGGATCTGGCGCTTGCCGGGATGATAGAGGAAGACGCCCGGTGTCGTGGCGGAGATGCCTTCCAGCACCGGCTTGAGTTTTCCCGCGGCGATCGGAGCTTCGGCGACCGGTCGAGGGATCTGCGCCAGCCCCACGCCCCGCATCGCCGCTCCGACCAATGTCGGATAGTCATGCGCGATCAGCGGGCCTGAAACCATTGCCTCGATCGTCCCGTTGCCGTCGATGAAGGACCACGGCGCGATGGCGCCGTTCGAGCGGCGCAAGCGCAGGCAGGCGTGGTGGCGCAAATCCTCCACACGCTCGGGGCGGCCATGGCGCTCGAAATAGTCGGGGCTGCCGACGACCACGAACGGGAAGGACGGCGTCAGCCGCACCGCGATCATGTCGGCGGCGATGAACTGGCCGAGGCGGATGCCGGCATCGAACCCGCCGGTCGCCAGATCGACCATCTCGTCGCTCGCGGCGATCTCCAGTTCGATCTCGGGATAGGCCTGGCAGAACGACGCGATCATCGGCTCCAGGATCAGCGGCACGACGGCGCGGGGCACGGACAGGCGCAGCAGCCCGGTCGGGCGTTGGCCGAGATCACGAGCGGCCTCGCCGGCCGCGACGATCTCCTCGAAAGCCGGGCCGGCGCGGTCGAGGAACCGCTGGCCGGCTTCAGTCAAGCCGACACTGCGCGTCGTGCGGGCAAACAGCGCCGCACCGATGCGCGCTTCCAGCGTGCGCACCGACTGGCTCACGGCGGACGGTGTCACGCCGAGATCGGCTGCGGCGCGGCGGAAGCTGCGGTGCCTGGCGACGGCCAGGAACACCTCGACGCCCTCCAGCGCCCCGTGCCGGATTGTGTAGTTCTGCTTCATGGGTTGTTGTGATTACAGCGGATAGTCGAATTATGGAAGCGGGTTTAAGTAAGAGCTGAACCTTGGAGGCATCTTGCTATGACCGATGAACTTGATGGGGTGCGCGACCACTATCGCGCGACCGGCCTGACTGGGCGGCTGAAGACGGTACTGGCTGCCCTCGGTCCGGAGGACCAGCTTCTGACGCCCCAACAACTGGGCACGCTCGACCAGTTCCACACCCGTGGACTTGCCGCGACCGCCGAGCTTGCCCAATTGGCTGACATCACCGCCGGCATGTCCGTTCTGGACGTCGGCTCGGGCATCGGCGGGCCGGCGCGCTTTCTGGCCGCGACCCACGGCTGCCGGGTTACAGGGGTGGACCTCAGCGAGCCTTTCGTCGATGCCGCGCGCTATCTAAGCGAGCGCACTGGACAAAGCGGGCAGCTGTCGTTCCAGACCGCCAGCGCTCTGGAACTTCCATTCGATGACGGCCGTTTCGACATCGCGCTGCTGCAGCATGTGGCGATGAACATCTCCGACCGGGCGCGGCTCTATCGCGAGATTCGGCGCGTGCTGAAGCCGGGCGGCAGGTTTGCCACCTTCGACGTCGTGTTGGGCGCAGGCGAGCCGCACTATCCGCTTCCCTGGGCGAGAACGCCGGCGACGAGTTTCCTCCTGACAGCCGAAGCGACGCGCGCGGCGATCGAACCGGCCGGCTTCGGCATGCTGGCATGGCAGGACGACACCGAGATCGCCAAGGCCTGGTTCGCGCAGCTGCGTGCGGCGGGGCCGCCGCCTTCGCCCAATCTCGGCGTGGTGATGGGACCGGACTTCGCCGAACTTGCGGCCAATCTGGGACGAAACCTCATGGAGGGCCGACTCGGCATCCTGACCGCGGTGTTCGAGCCCGCGTCAATCAACAGCTGACAGGAGACCAGAATGTCGACGGAGATCCTTTTCCAGATCCATCTCGTTCTTGGCTATGTCGCGTGGCTACTGTGCTTCGGGGCCTATCTCTGGCCCTGGCTCAGGTCGATGGACCGCGTCGCGGCGCAACGTGTCATTGCCACGTTGCACAGCTTCCGCTTCTTCGGGCTGGTCTTCATCCTGCCGGGCGTCGTCAGCCCCGATCTGCCCGCGGGCTTCGCCAGCTTTGCCGCCTATGGCGACTTCGCGACGGGGTTGCTGGCCATGCTGGCGCTGCTGACGGTGAGGATACGCCCGCTCTTTTGGACGTTCGTCGTCGCCTTCAATGTCGTGGGGATGGTTGATCTCATCGTCGACTACTACCACGCCATCGAGGCCGACCTTCCGGCGCATGCAGGACTGTTTGGCGCCACCTACGCGATCCCCGTCATCTATGTGCCGCTGTTGATGATCACGCACGTCGCCGCCCTCTATCTGCTGGTTCGTCCCCAGCAAGACGCTCTTCGCGCCGTCGCAGACGGTGCGACCGCATACTAGAGCCGTTCATCGCAACGCGACGCGTTCAGTTGGACCGTCGGTCGAATGCGAGAAGTGGTGGGTGCGGGCGAACTGGATGGCCAAAAGCAAAGAGCTTTGCCATGCTTACGCGAGTTGCCCAAAACGCCACAATGAGGCGTAGTGCATGATCGGCCGCTCAAACGTTGCGCCTTCAGCGACAAATCGCTTTCCTGCATCCAGCATGGGCTGGAAGGTATCGAGTTGCCTGGCGTGCTCCAGCGTGTCCCAAACACTGGTATTGATCAGCGACGATGTTGCTTCGTCCGCGCCGGCGTAGAAGAGGAGCAGTCCCGGCATTGCCTCGATGCCGGGCCGAAGGGCTGCCTCGGCGTCGAGCATCATGCTTCGCAACAGCGCAAATCTGGTAGCGTCACATCGCAAGATGGACACGCGTACCACGGAGTCGGACATCGAGTTCTTCTCCAAGAGCTGACGTGCGCTGGCCGCATGCTAGGCCATGCCGTCCCCCGCTCGCAAGCCGCATTCGCAGGCATGCATTCGCCGCCAATGCCGCCCGCCCGCGCAATGTTGGTGCAACACTCATGTTGGAGAAGGGCTGGACATCAGGGTGGGGGCATCGTCACACCCTCAATGAGAATTGCATCATGAAATCGATCAAACTGATGGTTGCCGCCGCCTTCATGGTCCTGGTCATGATGGCGGCGATGATCGCGTCGCTGGTCAAGGTCGCAACCCTGACGACGGCCTCCGGGCATCCCGATGGCGGCTGGCTGTTCTACGTCATCTGACATGGAAGCAGGCGTCCGGCATCGGGTCGCCAGCATGAAAAGCGGCCTGGGGCCACGACCTTGCCTTGATGGGCCGCGACGCTATGTCGGTTGCGTCCGCATTGCGACTCACGCGCGAGGCAGGCAATCTGGGGGCATCCGCCGGTTGGCGGCGTCAAAGGCTAGCTGGGGCGTCCTCGATGCAACTCGGTCTTATCGGCTACTATAGCGACTTCGTCGTGTATCCTATCGTGATCTTGGTGCTCGCCGCCGCCGGCCTCACTGAAGCCGGCGCGGAGAGGGCGCCGGGCTGGATCGCCATCGTGGTCGGCTGTCTTGTCCTGTGGACGCTGACGGAATACGTCCTGCACAGGTTCGTGCTGCATCACGTCCCCTATATCAAGGACCTGCACGACCGGCACCATGTCGAGGAACGTAGCTCGGTGGGCACGCCGACCTGGCTCAGCCTCGGGGTCCACGCGCTGGTCGCGTTCCTTCCGGTGTGGCTGCTCTCAGGCTTCGTGGCGGCAAGTGCCGTGAGCTGCGGGCTGATGCTGGGCTATCTGTGGTACGTCAGCATCCATCACATGATCCACCATTGGCACCCCATCCATCCAAGCTATCTCTATACGCTCAAGCGTCGCCACGCCGTGCATCATCATATCGACGAAAACGCCAATTTCGGCGTGACATCCGTATTCTGGGATCGGGTTTTCCGCACGGCGCGGCTCTGAATTCAGCCCTGGTCGTTCAGCGCCTTTTGCCGCGACCGGCCGGAGACTTGCCGCCGCGCGGTCCGGACTGGACCGGCGTGTTGCCGCGATTTTCGTCGGACAGCTTGCGCCAGCGGGCAAGGCGCTCCGGGTCGAGCGTACCCGCCTTGAGCGCCGCCTGCACCGCGCAGCCCGGCTCGTGGACGTGGGTGCAGTCGCGGAATTTGCACAGTGGCGCAAGCTCGGTGATCTCGGCGAACAGCGTGTCGATGCCGTAGGCGACATCGCTGACCTGCAGCGTGCGCATGCCCGGCGTATCGATCACCCAGCCACCGCCGGCAATGGCGTGCAGCGACCGGGAGGTGGTGGTGTGGCGCCCCTTGGCATCATGTTCGCGAATGCCGCCGGTCAGCTGCGGCAATTGCTGGCCCGATCCTGCCAGCGTGTTGACCAGCGTCGATTTGCCGACGCCGGAGGAGCCGATCAGCGCGACAGTCTGTCCCACGCCGCACCATGCGGCCAGGGCGGTCGCCGCATCCGCGGTGCGCGGGTTCAGCATCACCACCGCCAATCCCCGCTGCAGTGCCTCGGCCTGCTTCTGGTAGGCCTCAGCGTCTTCAGCGGCATCGGCCTTGGTCAGCAGGATGACCGGTGTCGTCCCGGCCTCATTGGCCAGCGCCAGATAGCGTTCGAGCCGGGCTGGGTTGAAGTCGGCATTGCAGGAGGTGACGATGAACAGCGTGTCGACATTGGCGGCGGCAAGCTGCGGGGTGCGGCCGCCCTGGGTGCGGCGTTCCAGCACCGTCTTGCGGGTCAGGCGGCGGCGCACAAGGTAGTCATGTGCGTCGACAAGCACCCAGTCGCCGACGGCATAGTCGCCAGTGTTGGCCTGCGCCGGCAGCGTCAGGTCGACCTGACCTGTGCGGGACAGGCCGGTCAGGCGGTCGCGATGGACCGTGGCGATACGCATCGGGATAAGGTCCGCCTCATGCGGTTCCAGCTGGTCGCCGAAGAAGTCCGTCCATCCCAGATCTTCGAGGGACAGTGGTGGCGCCGCGTGATCCGTCACGGCTTCGACCAAGGGCACGGTATCGCAGACATCGGACAGAATCCCTGGCAGGTGAGGCGCGGACGGGCGGGCGATCGGCCGCCGTGTATGGGCGGCATGGCGGCGTTTGGCAAGCCGAAGCGGCCATTGGCGCGCTTGACGCGTTCAAGCCGCGGTTGCCGACCGGGAAGCGCCTGTTCGACCGATGCTGAGGGCGGGATATGTTCCAAGAAAAAAGCGGGACCAGTGACGGTCCCGCTCGCCGCGTGACTGACCCTTATCAGGCCGGGATCAGTTCACGATCTTTTGATGTTTGTTGACCGCCGCGTCGCCACGCGAATTGATCGAAACCCAGATGTTGGGGTTCTGCTGCGACTGGCGCTTGACGAAATAATAGCCGGTGGCGT
The DNA here is from genome assembly GCF_040537815.1 of Mesorhizobium shangrilense. Lineage (NCBI taxonomy): Bacteria > Pseudomonadati > Pseudomonadota > Alphaproteobacteria > Hyphomicrobiales > Phyllobacteriaceae > Mesorhizobium > Mesorhizobium shangrilense. Next base: position 45,742 of record NZ_JBEWSZ010000011.1, on the reverse strand, counting down.
CCCATGAGCGGATGTTGTTGACGAGGTTGTCGAGGACAAAGTCGCCCTTGTCTGTCTTGACCGTCAGGATGGCATGGCCTTCGCCATGGAGGTCGTGAACGACCGTCATCAGCAGGGCTTGCCTGGGAAAGCCGGCGTCGAGCAACAGCTTGCGCTTGAACAGCGCGTAGATCTTGCAATCCCCTTTGCCATCAACGGGATAGTCCCAGTGATCCTGCATCGTGCCCCAATGTTCGAGGTTACTTACGGGCACGATATAGCCGTTCACCTCGCGGTTGACGCGGTCGAGAATGGCCCAGGTCTTGGGCGTCAGTTTCAGGTCCATGGGCGGCAGCACGGAGACCTTGCACTGATCGGGACGCCGACTGCAGAAATCCACCCAGCCGTAGGGAATGCTGGTCTTGGCGCCGACCGGCGCCGATGTCGCAGTGCCCACCGTGCTGTTGCGTAACTTGTTGGATTCAAACGCTATTGCGTAGGTCTTGAAGGAAGAAAGATAAGGATCCTCGTCGGAAACCGCCCGGGCGGATCCCGCCGATCCCGCATGAGCCAAGGACGCCAACCCCAGACACACCGAAAAAACGCCCACGAGAAACCAGCGCAACATCACCGTCCACCACGCCTCAACGCTCTTGTTAACGAGGAGTTAACGCGAAAACGCCGGCCGGGGTCAATTAAATGTTTAATAAAAGGTTAATGCCGGGGAAGCTCCATCCCTCAAATTGCGGCAATCAGCGTAAACCGGCCCTTACCGAGGCAGGGCCGCTGCCGATGCCGATGCCGCGTCGACATGGAAGCTTGCGCCAAAGCACCGCCTCTGAAAGACAGCTTTCGGCATTTGATGCGTCAAATCAGTCGTAAACGTCTCGGCATTGTGCGCCTGGGCAGGTGCCAAACCCCAAGGGCAGGCGGGAAGAACACAATGAGCCTCACCGAGATCACGCAGGCGACGGTCGCCTTCATCCGCGAGCATGAAGCCTGGGGCGTTCCGCTGGTGATGGTGCTGGCCTTCGGGGAATCGCTGGCATTCATTTCGCTTCTGCTTCCAGCGACCGTGATCCTGCTTGGCGTCGGCTTCCTGATCGGCGAAAGCGGCATCGCCTTCTGGCCGCTGTGGCTGGCGGCCATCGTCGGCGCCTTCCTGGGCGACTGGCTGTCGTTCTGGATCGGCACCAGGCTCGGGCACAGGGTTTCGAACTACTGGCCGCTGACCCGCTATCCGGACCTCCTGCCGCGCGGCCACCGGTTCTTCGAACGCTGGGGCGGGCCGGGCGTGTTCGTCGGCCGCTTCTCGGGGCCTTTGCGCGCTTCGGTGCCGCTGGTCGCGGGCATCTGCGAAATGCCCGCGTTGACGTTCCAGATCGCCAACATCACCTCGGCGATCATCTGGGCGACGGGCATATTGGCACCCGGCGCCTTCGGCCTCAGATGGCTGCAGCAGTGGATGTAGCGGCTTCGCGGCGCACGAGCAGCTTGTCGATGCGCCTTCCGTCCATGTCGAGGATTTCGAAACGCCAGCCCTCATAGGCGAAATGTTCGCCGGCCTCCGGAAGATGGCCGAGCTGGAACAGGGCGAAGCCGGCGATGGTGTGAAAATCGCCATCCGCCGATCCCAGCCGGAAGCCGAGGCGCGCGAAGGCATCATGCGCCAGCATCATGCCGTCGACCAGCAGCGAGCCGTCCTCACGCTCGACGATGTCGGGGTCTTCGCCTTCCATGTCCGGCAGGTCGCCGGCGATGGCTTCGAGCAGGTCGGTCTGGGTGACGATCCCCTCCAGGCTGCCATATTCGTCGATGACGATGGCGAGCCGCACCGGTGCCTTCTTGAACTGGTCGAGCACGCGAAAGATCGGCGTTCCCTCATGCACGATCACCGGTTCGCGGATGACGGCCATCGGGTCGACGGCATGGCCGTGCAGCACCTGATCAAGGAGGTCCTTCTTGAGAATCATGCCCAACGGCTCGTCGATCCCGCCGCGCCCGACCAGAAGCTGTTCGTGGCGGCAGTCACGGATGGTGCGCAGCATTTCCTCCATGCTGTCGTCGGCATCGATCCAGTCGACGTCGCGGCGTGGCGTCATGATGTCGGCGATGCGCCGGTCGCCTATGTTGAAGACGCGCTCGACCAGTTCCTGTTGCGCCTGATGCAGCAGGCCTGCCTCCTGGCTGGCGGCGACGAGCAGCTTCAATTCCTCGGGCGAATGCAGCGATTCCTCGCCGGTGCCCGGCCGCAGGCCGCACAGGCGCAGCACGAGGTTGCCGAGCCTGTTCAGGCCGATGATCGCCGGCCGCAGCAGGAACAGGAACAGGCCGAGGGGGCGCACCACCCAGAGCGCGGTTCCCTCGCTGCGTTGCAGCGCCAGGCTCTTGGGCGCCAACTCGCCCAGCACGATATGGAGGGCCGTGATGATGATGAAGGAAATGACGACCGCGATGGTATGAGAGCCGACCGTCGCCAGCGATCCCGGAAGTGCGTTCAACAGCGGCTCGATCAGGTGGGCGAGCGCGGGTTCGCCGACCCAGCCGAGCGCCAGCGACGATATTGTGATGCCGAGCTGGGTGGCCGCCAAATTGGCGTCGAGATTGTCGACGGCCCGCTTCAGGGCGTTTGCATTCAGCCTGCCGGTGTTGACCAGTTCGATCACGCGGCTGCGGCGAACCGCGACAAGTGAAAATTCGGCCGCGACAAAGAAACCATTGGCAGCGACGAGGGCAAATACGGCGAGTATTCCGAGTAAATCGTAAATACTGCCATCGATACTGGACATGATCTCCTTCTGGGCGGAATGCCGCCACGTGTTATGATTGAGAATCCACGCATAGCACGGTTTTGTTGCATTTATGCGCGGCTGTTTGGCGCGGATGAACGTCATCCACGTTTCTTGCGCGGGCAGACCTGCCCGCTCGAAGCAAGACTTGCCGGCCAAAGGCAAGATAGCCGGTGTCCCGGCGTCGCCAACGCCAGACATCCGACATGATTTGAAGCAAGAGTGAATGGGATCGCATGGCGGCACACTGGAATGGCGCGGGCGACACGCTATGATGGACCGAATTGGCGAGATCCGACGGGGTTCGTCGCAAGGCTTCAAGGGCACTATAGGGCGTATCGATGTTCGGACTTGGCTGGGACCACCTCGTGGTCATCTTCGTTGTGGCGATGGTCGTCTTCGGGCCGGGCGAGCTCCCAAACGTCATGCGCCAGCTCGGGCGCACGATGAAGACGGTCAACAAGGTCACCGGCGATTTGCGCAAGCAGTTCGAGGACGCCGTGCGCGATGCCGAGAAAGAGCTTGATCTGAAGGATGCCCGCGCGGCGATCCAGGATGCCATGAGCAGCACGACCCTGATCCCGGACCCGGCCGCGCCGGCCAGGGACAGTGCAGCGAAAACGGCCACGGCCACACCGGCCACCACGGCGCCGACCGCCGCCGCGCCGACGAATTCGTAACGCCATGATCCATGCCGTGACACCCATGCGCAGCCCGATCGCTTGTCCGGAATGCCATCCGTGAGGTTTTCGCTTGGCCGGCTCTGCATTGCCTTGCCGCTGGCGGCGTTCGCGCTCGTGCTGGCCGACCATGTCAGCTCAACGCCGCTGCATCGCAGCGCGCTGTGGCAGGTGGTGCGGACCTGCGCCATCGCGGCGCAAACGATCGGCGTTCCCTTCCCCTGCGAGCAGGTGACGCTCGCCAGCGACGACGCGCCGGGCTCGGCGATCATCAAGTCGCCGCTGCACAAAAGCGAGTTCCTGCTGATGCCGCTTGAGGCCGCGGCCGGCGTGGAAAGCCCGGCCGTGCGCGGCGACGACAGTTCCCTTCTGTGGCAGCGAGCGTGGGAAACCCGGAGCATGGTCGAGGCGCGGCTCGGGCGCGACCTGCCGAGAACGTCGGTCGCCCTGGTGGTCAATTCCGGCATCGCGCGCTCGCAGGACCAGTTCCACATCCATGTCGATTGCGTAGCGCCGTCGGTGGAACGCAAGCTCGCTCTCTACGGACCGAAGGAGGAAGGCCGCTGGCAACTGTTTCGGCAGACGCTGATGGGCCAACGCTACTGGGTCAAGGCGGTCGACAAGCCTGACCTCGGCACCACCAACGTCATCGGCCTCATCGCCGCCGGCCTGCCCAGGGCGCGCGATGCTATGTACCGCGTCAATGTCGTGGTCGTCGGCGCCGAGCTCGCGGGCGGCAAGCCGGGCTTCTACATCCTGGCCAACTCGGACAAGGCGGCGGCCGAGCGCCTGATGGATCACAGTTGCGCGATGGGGTGAAAGCAGTCTCGATCACGGCCTGCTCGCACGTGCGGCGATGGCATGGTAAGCACCTCTTCCTCATGATGGCATCCCCGCAATGTTGAGCGTCTACCCGCAAGGCAAGGTTTCCGAAGCGAAGGCGATCTGGTTCGATCTTCGCGACCCTGAGCCGGCTGAAACCGCTGAGGTCGAGAAGCTGGCCGGTGTTGCCGTGCCCAGCCGAGCAAGCCTCAGCGAGATCGAAAGCACCAGCCGGCTCAAGGCGCGCGACGGCGTGCTGTCGATGAGCGTGCCGATGGTCACGCATGTCGACGGCGGCCTGCAGATGGCGCCCGTCGGCTTCGTGCTGTCGCGCGAGCGCCTGATTACCGTCCGTTTCGGAGCACTCCCGGCCTTCGACCTGGTCGCTGGGCGGTTTGCCGAGCCCGGCCAGCGGCCGGCGACGAGCCTCGAAGTGTTCGTCGAACTCTGCGAGGGGATGGTCGACCGCCTCGCCGATGCCCTCGAACAGACGGCCGGCGAACTGCGCACGCTGTCGGCGACAGCCTTTCACGTGCCGGACACCAGAGGCCAGAGAGCCATCCGTTCCAACAAGGTCATTCGCGCCCAACTGCGGCAGGTCGGCCGCATGGGCGACCATCTGTCGGAAAAACGCGATGCGCTGCTGGCTCTGGGACGCGCCATCGATTTCGCCTGCGGCATGACGGAGGACTGGGGCGATGATCAGCTCAAGTCGCGCATGAACGGCCTGAAGCTCGACGTGACGTCGCTCAACGATTATGAGGTCCACCTCTCCGACAAGGTGCAGTTCCTGCTCGACGCCATGGTCGGGCTGATCGGCATTGCCCAGAACGACATCTTCAAGATCCTCACCATCGTCTCGATCGTCGGCATTCCGCCGACATTGATCGCCGGTATCTACGGCATGAACTTCAAGGGCATGCCCGAATATGACTGGACCTTCGGCTACCCCTACGGGCTGGCGATGATCGCGCTTAGCGCCATCCTGCCGTTGGTGTGGTTCAAGTGGCGGGGCTGGTTCTAGGGCGCGCCGATATTCAGGTGAGGCCGGTGCTTGCCGCTGCCCGTTCGATAACGGCGATCTGTCTTTGCGCTTCAGCCTCGGCCATCTGCATCAGCGTATCGATTTCAATCATCGCCTCTATGTGGCGCGCATCGATGATGGACTTGCGGGCAAGGCGTAGGAACCCTCTCACAACCCTTAAAGTGTCTACAATATTGGGCTGGTCTGACAATGACACGGTACCCCCCTGAAGACCTAGAACCATCGAGCGGTCACTACGTTCCATCCCAAAATGACTCGCAAAGCTCTTTCGAAGGGCGTAGCCTCGAAGTGTCGTCCGCCTTTCACGGCATACGGATGCTTGGAAGCCAACTCAGGTGCTTTCGCCCGCTCAGGGATGAAAGCCATGGACGGTGACAAATCTCCCAGTTTCGTTTCCGCGTATGATTTCGAAATCCTCTGCCAGGCGTTCAAGGCCTCGATTGGCGGCGGTCTGGTTCCTCGCAGCCTGTGGGTTAGCCATGTCGGCGATTTGATACGCGACCTCACAGGCGATGAGGTCGCCGACGAAGAGCTGATTTCGCGAATAATGCTGTCAGCCGGCGCTATCCGGCCGTAGGGAAGGGCGGCCACGGATAGTGGTTGGCGGCGCCCCAGGTGCCGACGCGTCTTGCGCTGCTGAAGCGTGCGACTTCAAGCTGGAGCGCGCGGCGTTCACCGCCTGTCAGCTGCTGGAGCGAATTCTTCTCATTCTAAAAAAATCTGGCATGGCAGGGATTAAAATCCCATCTCGGTCCGTAAACAGGACATGAAACGGTCGGTGCCACGCTTTGACATCATAGGACAGCTAGGCTCGCTGCGCCGCTACGCGCGGTCGCTGACGCGCGACGGCGTCGATGCCGAGGATCTCGTCCACGACGCGCTGGTGCGCGCCTATGAGCGGCGCGGCACTTTCCGCTCCGGCGGCAATTTGCGGGCGTGGCTGCTGTCGATCGTCCACAACACCTTCATCGACCGCACACGCTCCAAGAGATCGGAAGCCGCGCGCAACGAGCAGGCGGGATACCTTGCCGATTCAAGCACACCGGCGCCGCAGGAACATTCCGTGCGGCTGGCGCAGGTGCGCGATGCCTTTTTGAACCTGCCGGAAGAACAGCGCTCGGCGCTGCATCTCGTCGCCATCGACGGCCTTTCCTACCAGCAGGCGGCCGATGCCACTGGCGTGCCGCTGGGCACGCTGATGTCGCGTATCGGCAGGGCGCGCGCGGCACTGCGCGAGATGGAGAACGCCAAGCCGTCGCAGGGAAAAAACCACCTCAGGATTGTTGGAGGCCCGTCATGACCGGAGTTATCGATCCCGTCACCGATATCGACCTCGACGCCTATGTCGACGATCAGCTGGATGTCACCCGTCGCATCGAGGTGGAGGCATTCCTGTCGGCCCGCCCGGAAGCGGCGGCGCGCGTGATGTCGGATCTGCGGATGCGCGACGAACTGCGCGTTGCGCTTGCCGGCTCCCGGGGCACGGCGCGGCCGGCAACGGCGGACGCCGCGCGGCGGCTGGAGCGCGGGCTGACGCGAGGCCGCTTCTTCGGCGTTCTGCAGCGTGCCGCGGCAGTCGCCGCCTTCGTTGCCGCCGGCTGGCTGGCCAACGGCATTGTCGGGCCGATGTCGGTGACCAAGGTCGTCGCCTCGCCGCAGCCGCCCGCTTACCTGGAGGATGCGATCCGCGCCCACAAGACGACGATCATGCGCGAGGGCATGGCGTCGCAGACGGAGACGCCGAACTACAATCCCGGCGAGATCCGCGCCGCGACCGCCATCGTCATGCCGACGCTGCCCAAGGATTGGAAGGTGCGCGACGTGCAGGTCTATCCGTCGCGCTTCGGCCCGAGCGTCGAGATGGCGGTGGATACCAAGGACATGGGCCTGGTGTCGCTGTTTGCGATCCGGCCGGGAACCTTCGACGTGGTCAAGCCGGCCATCGCGCCCTCCGGCGACATTTCCTCGGCCTATTTCCAGATCGGCGAGGTTGCCTACGCGGTGGTGGCGCGAAGCGATGCCCACGACCTCGACCGCGCCGCCGAGACGCTCGCCAAAACGCTTTACTGATATACAAAGGAGAAACCGAATGAATGCCCCGAACTTGGGATACCGCATGGGCGCCGGCGCCCAGACAGGAGCCGTCTTCGACGAGGGCCTGCGCCAGCACATGCTGCGCGTCTACAACTATATGGGCCTTGGCCTCGTGGTCACCGGCCTCGTCGCCTTCATGGTGTCGTCGACGCCCGCGCTCTACGTGCCGATCTTTTCCAGTCCGCTGAAATGGGTGGTGATGCTGGCGCCGCTCGCCTTCGTCATGCTGTTCTCGTTCAAGATGCAGACCATGTCGGCGGCCAGCGCGCAGATGATGTTCTGGGCCTTCTGCGCGGTCATGGGCCTGTCGCTCGCTTCCGTGTTCCTGGTGTTCACCGGAACCAGCATCGCGCGCACCTTCTTCATCACCGCCACCATGTTCGGCGCCACCAGCCTCTACGGCTACACGACCAAGCGTGACCTGACGCAGTTCTCGTCGTTCCTGATCATGGGCCTGATCGGCGTGGTGATCGCCAGCATCGTCAACATCTTCCTTGGCTCGACCGCCCTGCAATTCGCCATTTCGGTGATCGGCATCGCCGTCTTCGTCGGCCTGACCGCCTGGGACACGCAGACGATCAAGGAACAGTATGGCGAGAATTTCGATGGGGAATCGCGCCAGAAGCTCGCCGTGTTCGGCGCCTTTTCGCTCTACCTGAACTTCATCAACATCTTCCAGCTGCTGCTGAATTTCACCGGCGAAAAAGAATAGTCGCCTGACCGTACCGGGCATCTCCTAATGCCCGGACAAAAGCGGGCGCCGGCTTCCCCTGAGGGGCCGGCGTTCGTGCCTGGCCGGCGCCACGGGGGTGTTTGCCGGCCAGGCTCTATCTCTCTGTTTTGACGCAATTCCGGACGGAAACCGTTTCGCACTTTTCCTGGATTGCTCAAGGCGCCTCAAGTCTTTGTGTTGTGCATGTCATTGCCCAAAACCGCCGCGCATTTTTGGGCGACATGCATTGGAGCCCCATCTCGATCCAGTCGGGATGGGGCTCTATTTGTCTGAGTGGGAGCTTCGTGGCTGCCGATCCTTCGGTTCGGTTCGCGACTCCGCACTGCCGATTGCGATTCGACGGCCCGTCAGCACGTATCTTGCGAGTGCCGCGACGGTAAGCACCAGGACCATCAGTACAAGAAAACCTGCAACCGACAGGAACGTCATGGCGAGCCAGGTTCGGGCAGGGCAATCCGACATGTCGGCATACATCGCGGTCGCCTTTCACTCCGTCGCGTAGACGGTGGGCGCCTTGCCGTCCTTGGTGAAGGCATAGACGGTGAAGGGGCCGGACTTTTCGCCACCCATGCCCGGTGCGCCCGCGGGCATGCCTGCCAGCGTGATGCCGGTGATTGCAGGCCGCTCCGTCAGCAGCTTCCTGACGATGTCGACGGGCACCAGGCCATCGACGACATAGCCGTCGATCATCATCGTGTGACAGCCTTCGAGGTCGGTGGGCACGCCCGCGTCGCTGCTGATCTGGGACAGGTTATTGACCGGCTTGATGTCGATCTTGAAGCCATACTTTTCCAGATAGGCGGCGTAGGATTCGCAGCAGCTGCATTGCGGGTTCTTGTACATGACAGCGTTGATCGTGGCCGCAAAAGCGGGCAGCGGCGCTGCGACCAGCAAGGCAAGGGCGGCGAGGCGGTAGGTCAGTTTCATTGCAATTCTCCTTCGTTGATTGGTGGGGCTGGTGGACGCTGGGGTTCCGTGGTTGCAAAGGGGCTCAGGTCACCCGGAATACGGTCATGAGGCCGGCCATCTGGTGATCGGCGACATGGCAATGCAGCATCCAGTCGCCGGGATTGTCGGCGACGAAGGCGCATTCGACCGTGTCCTTGGGAGCCATCAGCACGGTGTCCTGCCATGTCCGGTTCGGCACGGGCGAACCGTTGCGGGAGAGCACGGACATGCTGAACCCGTGAATGTGCATGGGGTGCCACCACGCGGTTTCGTTGCGCATGGTGAGCAGGCAGGTCGCGCCGCGTTTCAGCGTGAATTGCGGCGTCATGCCGGAATGGCCGTCTCCTGTCATCGAAATGCCGTTGATCGCCCAGGCGGCGGTGCCATTCATGCCAGGCATGGCCATCCCCATCATGCCGCCGACGCCTTTCAGCTTGCCGCCGCCCATCATGCCGCCCTGCAGCACGATCTCCTGGCGTTCGGCCCTGGCAAGATCGGGTTCGGGCAGGGGATTGCCAGGCAGGCGGACAGGCGCGTCGAAAGGTTGGGCTCGCAGCGGCGGTACGTTGTCATAGGCAAGCGTGGTCAGCGTATAGGAGAGGCCGTCATAGTAATCGTCGATCACCGCGTAGCGCTTGCCGGGGTCGCCCTGCATGTCGATTATGACGTCGATGCGCATGGCAGGCGCAAGCAGCAAGCGGCCTTCCTCCGGTTCATGTGGGTCGCAGGGCTGTCCGTCGATCGCCACGACGACCGGGCGGTGGCCCTCGAAGCGCAGCGCCATGATGCGGGCGAGCGAGGCATTGGCCAGGCGCAGCCTGAGGCGTTCTCCCGCTTTCACATTTTGATAGGCCGGACGCGTGCCGTTGACGGTGACGACATTGCCGACGCGGCCGGACATCGCCGCATCCATCGCGCTGCCGAAGCCGGGCGCGATCTGTCCGCCCGCCGCAAGCCGCCAGTCCTGCAGCAGCCACAGCAGATCGCGGTCTACTGCGACGGGCTCCACCTCCTCGAGGATGAGCGCGCCGGCCAAGCCGCGGCCCAGCTGCACGAGGCTGTTGGCATGCGGATGGTACCAGAAGGTTCCGGCGTCGGGCGGTGTGAACTCATAGACGAAGCTCTCGCCCGGCCTGATCGGCGGCTGGGTCAGGCCAGGCACGCCGTCCATGGTGTTTGGCAGGCGGATGCCATGCCAGTGGACCGTCGTGTCCTCATCCAGCCCGTTCTCGACGGTGATGCGGGCCAGCTCGCCCTGTCGCAGGCGAAGGGTCGGGCCGGGGACTTTACCGTCATACGTCCACACGGGAGTATGCGGACCGGCCGGGCCACTGAGCTGGGCCTGTCCCGGCGCGATCTTGATGCGGCGCTCGTTGACGGCGGATGTCCTTGACGATGCGGGGCGCACGAAGGTGGCTGCCGCGATGTCCGCTGCCGCAAGCACGAAGCCGCGGCGCGACATCAAACTGAAGGTACTCACTCTCAATTCCTTTGCGATCTCGATCGACGGCGAACCTCTCGACGTCGAATTGCTGTCCGCGCTCGCTTGCGCAAAGCGCCAGCGGCGATCAAACGCCAGACATCAGCCGCGGGACGGCTGAAGCCGCGTCAGACGAGATCGATGGATTTGGGAGGGAATGGGTCGGGGAGGGAATTTCGCCCATGAAGGAACGGCGTCGGCAGCGCTGATGGCAGCGGTGCCCGAACCGCGCTCATGACAGCGAATTCGAGCGGCAGCACCGCGAGTACCGGAGCAATGCAGGTCCGGGGACAATGCATCGGATTTCCGTTGTCGCCGGTGCCCTTGACACATGCCTTGCAGTCGCTGTCGTCAGCCGCGCCCATGCCGGGCGTGGTCATGCCCGTTTCGGAGGCCATGGCCATGCCGGCTTTGAGCGCCATGGTCATGTTCACTGCCATGGTGCTGGCCTGGACGGCGGACATGCTCACGCCAACGGTGACGAACACCGCGAGCAGCAACGCGAAGACGTGTCTTGGCGACAACCGAGCCATCATGCGCTCAGGCTGACCTCAAAGGGCGGTTTTTGCAAGCCGGATTCCAGCGCTGCGACACCGAGACAGTCCGGCCCCACAAGGCGCAGCAAGGCCGTCGACGCCGTTCCGCGGTCGCGGTCGTTCAGCCGACGATACCCGATCTAACTGATCCGCACACCCTGCGCATCGAGAAACACGCATCCCTTGGGGTCGAATCCAATCATTCAGCCGTCCGGCCAGTCAGCCTGCAGCCTGGGCCGTTTTGGCGGCAATCCCTGGCGGCTGCCCGGACCCGACCAGATCGGTCGCCATCTGGTCGCTGTGACTTCATCAAGAAACGCGCGGCGATGTGGATTGCAGGCGCGCCAGTCTTCGGCGCCAGCACGATCGGCTGCCAGGTGAAGAAGCTCGGCATCCGCGTCGACGCGGTCGACAACGCGGACCGAGCCGATTGCCGGAGGCTCCACAACCTCGAACAGCAACCGGCTCGCCACCGAAAAGGTCTGGCGCAGCACCATGATGACAGGGCCGTCGGTGTCGAGTTTTCCACGCTGCAGCACGATGCCGGCGGGCACCATATTGTCGCCGATCCGCCGGGCGCCAAACCTGTGGACGAGGCGACCGTCGCCATTGTTGCTACGCCATGCGGCCAACTTGCCGCCGAATTGGGAGGCCGGGCGAGGGGCACCGTCGAAATAGCGCACGACGGAGCCAAGCGGTGCAAGATCAAAGATAAGCTGTGCGGACATGGGTTCTTTCACGAGCTGCACGCCGCTCGCCAAGCCTCACCTGGGTCCCTGGCTATCGGTTATGCGAGATACCTGCGATGGCGGGATATCCGCCATCGCAGGGGCATCGGCACCTTCGCCTGTCGGGTTGGGAGCAACCGGTCCCGGCGCAACGTGCCAATTGCAAGGTCAGTCCCGGGCGTAGTCGGCCTGGCCGCCGGACCATTTGTAGACGACGAATCCCGGCGCCTGGTTGTCGCCTTTGGCATCGAACTTGACCGTGCCGAGCACGGTTTCGAAGCTTCCCTGGCGCAGGGCCTCGGCAACGGCTTGAGGGTCCGTCGAGCCAGCCTTGCCAAGGGCCTGTGCGAAAGTCTGGATGATGCCGTAGGAATAGAGCGCCCATCCCTGGGGCTCGATGCCGCGCTTTCGCATGGCATCGACAGCGGCACCCGCCTCGGGGTTCTTTCGCGGGTCCGGTCCGAAGGTGAACAGCGTGCCCTCGGCGGTGGCGCCGGCAATGGCGACAAACTCGCTGGAGGACAGCGGATCGCCGCCAAACAGGGTCAGCTTGAGGCCAAGGTCGGCGGATTGCCGCATGATCAGGCCGGCTTCGGCATGATAGCCGCCAAAGTAGACCACCTCCGTGCCGGCTTCTTTCAGACGCGTGATCAGTGCCGAATAGTCCTTCTCCCCGGCATTGATGCGGGCTTCCATGACTATGGGCTGGCCGGCCGCCGTCAGCGCGCTTTTCACTTCTGCCGTAAGTCCGGCGCCAAACGCCGACTTGTCGTCGATGATGGCGATCTTCCTGCCGAGGAAATGTTTCAGGATGTAGTGCGACGCCGTCGGCCCTTGCTGGTCGTCCCGGCCGCCGATGCGGAAGATCGACTTGAAACCGCGCTCGGTGATCTGGGGATTGGTCGACACCGTCAGGCTGACCACACCGGATTCTTCGTAGACCTCAGAGGCCGGAAGGGTCGCGCCGGAGCAGAAATGTCCGTTCACGAAGGTGATGCCATCGGCAATCAGCTTGTTGGCCACGGACACCGCCTGCCTAGGATCGCATGCATCGTCGGCGACGACGATCTCGATTTTCTCGCCGCCAATTCCGCCATGGGAATTGATGTCGTCGGCCGCTGCCGCCGCGCCGGCCTTCAACTGATCGCCAAAACTCGCGTTAGGACCGGTCATCGGTCCGACGACGGCGATGCGAATGTCCGCGAAGGCCGCCCCAGCGCTCAATGCAAGGGCAGTTGTCGCCAGCAATAGTGATCGAAAACGCATTGGATTCTCCTCCGGCTCATGGTTATGGGATGGCAACAGGGGCCGGATGCACCCGGCGATGAAGCGAGACGTCCTGACCGTTCAGAGCACAACGATCTGCCCGGCTTTTTGCGCGCGGGCGCGGCTGTAGGCGATGTGCGCGGCGACCATGTCCTCCATGGCGATGCCCATCGCCTTGTAGACGGTGATCTCATCCGCCGTTTGCCGGCCGGCCTTGCGGCCGGTCAGCATGTCTCCAAGCAGCGTGGCTTCACGGGGATCGATCCTGGCGAGTTCCGCGCAGCCAACCGGTGGCGCCTTGAACGCTTCCGTGGTTTCGACGAACAGCCGCGCGATCGCGATCAGCTCCAGCGGCAGTTCGCCCTGGGGCGGGGCGTAGCCGACCGAGGAAACATGCGTGCCTTGCCTGATCCATTCGGCGTCGATGACGGGCGTGTAGGAATGGCTGGCCAGGCACACGACGTCGGAGGTCCTGACGGCCGCCTCGACATCCCTGACCGCCACGGCGCGGGGGTCCAACCGGGCCAGCTTCTCCGCGTCTTCATAGTGAAGCGAAGCGATGCGGATCTCGTCGAAGTCGCGGACAAGCGGCAGGAGGCGCAGATGCTCGCGACCCTGCACGCCCGCTCCAACAAGGGTGACGGTGCGCGCATCCTGGCGGGCGAGTTCCCTGACCGACAGAACCGCTGACGCGGCGGTTCGAATGCCGGTGATATACGTCCCGTCCATGATGCAGAGCGGAGCGCCCGTTGCCGGGTCGAAGAGGTTGATCAGCGCCAGGTGGTTCGGCAGATCCAGTTCGAGATTGTCCTCGAAGACATTGACGATCTTGACGGCGATGCTCATGCCTTCCTGCCAGGCGGGCATCGACAGCGAGAAGCCTTTTCCCGGCACCGTGATTTCCGGCCTGTCCGGCGACTGGACCCTGCCATCGGCGATCGCGCGAAAACCCTCGGCGAGGCCGTCGATCAACTGGTTGAGATCGAGCAGCCGCACGACGTCCTGTTCGCTGAGGATGAGGACGTCCATATCGCCCTTGGCGATCTCGGCCGCGCTTTTCCGCACCCCGGTTGCGTTTGATATGTTCATGCCTTCACTCCAGTGCCCGGCAGGGTGTCCTGCTGTTATGGAGGCAGACAAAATCATTTAGCGGATCAAGGAAAACGACTTTATTTGCAGCTGCATGATTTCAAGTTATGGTCGATGATGCGCCGCAAACTGCCATCCCTGTCCGCGCTTCGCACATTCGAGGCGCTGGCCCGCACGTTGAGCTTCACGAAAGCCGCCGCCGAGCTTGGCGTGACGCAGGCAGCGGTGAGCCGCCAGATCAAGAATCTCGAGACGGAACTGGCGGTCGAGCTGGTCTCACGCAAATCGGGCAAGAACAGCCTGACGGACGCCGGCGATCTGCTGTTCGGCGGCGTCTACAGGGCCTTCGATACGATGGAAGCCGTTATCGACCGCGTCACCGACAGCGGCGGGCGCGAGATCCTGAATGTCAGCGTGGCGCCGTATTTTTCATCGCAATGGCTGACGCCAAGACTGATGACATTTGTCCGGCAGCATCCGGAGATCGACCTGCGCCTGCACCACTCCTACCATCCCGCCGATCACCGCAGGGAGAACATCGATATCGGCATCAACTGGGGATCGGGTGTCTGGCCGGGCGTCGAAAAGATCAAGGTGCTCGATGGCGCCCTGGTGCCCGTCGCCAGCCCCGCATTCCCAGCAAGTCTCAACGGTGCGCTGACGCCGCGCAATCTGATTGAACAACCATTGTTCTACGAGTTCGACCTGCAGCATTGGCGGCTCTGGTTGGAGACGCAGGGCGTGACGGCGCCGGCGGTGCTGTCGGCGCAGCGGTTGAGCGACTCTCACGCCTTGCGCCGAGCCGCCATCGACGGACACGGGATCGCGCTCTTCTTCGCTTCACTCATCGAGGAGGATGTGCTCGCCGGGCGCCTGGTACGCCTTTTCGAGGACGCGGTGCATGTGGGGTACGACTACTACCTGAATTATTCCCGAGACGCCGAACTGCCACGAAAGGCAAAGGCGTTCCGGCGCTTCATCCTGGCCGAGAGCGGCGTTTCATAGGCGGCCGCGCCGATTTGCCATGCCGGCAGGCCCCCGGAGCGGGCGACGCCAGACCGGACGAATTGATTCCGAATCCGGTGTCATCCCGCTGTTGCGGCGTGATTTTTCGGGATCGTTGCTATTCGATCCGCACGCCCTGCGCATCGAGAAGCACGCATCCCTTGGGGTCGAATCCGACATCCACCGGTTCGCCCTCGCGCAGCGGCTGGCCGTCGATGAGCGTGTTGGCGCGCACCGGGGTATTGCCGCCGATATCGATCTCGTAGACAGCGTTGCCGCCAAGATAGGAGGTCGAGACGATCCGCCCCGCCAGCCGGTTGGCGATGGCGGCGGCGCAGACCGTCAGCTTTTGCGGACGGACGACGACGGTGACGGCGCTGCCAGGCGCAAGGGATTTCGGTGAGGCGGCCCTGACGGTGTGACCGGTGGCGAGCGCGATCGTCACCATCGCGCCGTCCATCGCGCTGACGGTGCCCGGCAGCATGTTGGCCTTGCCGAGGAAATTGGCGACGAAGGCGGTGGCCGGCCGGTCGTAGACCTCGCCGGGCGTGCCAATCTGCTCGACCACGCCGGCATTCATCACCACGATGCGGTCGGACATGGACAGGGCTTCCTCCTGGTCATGCGTCACGAAAATCGCTGTGATTCCAGTCTCTTTCTGGATTTTCTTGATCTCGACGCGCATGTCCTCGCGCATATTGGCGTCGAGCGCCGACAGGGGCTCGTCCAGCAGCAGCACTTCCGGTTCGAAGACGATGGCGCGGGCCAGCGCGATGCGCTGCTGCTGGCCGCCGGAAAGCTGCGACGGCAGCTTCTTCTCGCTGCCGGGAAGCCGCACCATCTCCAGCGCCTTGCCGACCCGCCTGACGATCTCGGCTTTGGGCACGTTGCGGTATTTCAGGCCGAAGGCGACATTGTCGAAGACGTTCTTGTGGGGAAACAGCGCATAGTTCTGGAACACCAGGCCGATGTTGCGCTTGTAGATCGGGATGTCGTCGACACGCTTGCCGCCGATCGAGATCTGGCCGCTGGAAATGTCGACGAGGCCGGCGATCGAGCGCAGGATCGTCGTCTTGCCGCAGCCGGAAGGCCCGAGCAGCGTGACGAAGCTGCCCTTGCCGATCGCCAGCGAGAACTTCCGCACCGCGGCGAACTTGCCATAGAAAATATCGATGTCGCGGAACTCGACCGCCGGCTTGCCCATGGGCTCCATGCCCTGGGCAAGCTGGCCGCGATCGACCCCGGCCGTCACCGGCCGGGGCTCGTGGAGCTTGTCGTCATGCACCTTTGGACACCCTGTCCCATTGCTTGTTCCAGGCGTCCTCGTTCTTTGCCCAGTAGAGCGGATCGGCGTAGGTCAGCGACTTCATCGATCCGGTGGGATCGAAGGCGGGCAGGGCGGCGATCTTGTCGGTCAGCTTCACCTTGGTCGGGTCGAGCGAGGGCGGATAGTTCTGGCCCTCGGCAACGGCGATCGAGGTGGCCGGGTCGAGCATGAAATTGATCAGTTCCTCGCATTCGGCCATCGGCGAGCCCTTGAGGATCAGCATGTCCTCCATCCAGGCATAGGAACCTGCGGGGTCGAGATAGCCGATCGGCTGGCCCTGCTGCTGCAGGGCGGCGACGCGGCCCGACCAGGCGTCGGTGACCACGATCTCGTTCCTCGACAACAGGTCCATCAGCTCGGCGCCGGAGCTCCAGAACTTCTTGGCGAGGTCGCGCGTCTCGCGCACCTTGGCCCAGACCGCATCCATGTCCTGGATGTTGTTGGGGTCCTGCTTGGTCTGCAGCGCGGCGTACCAGACGCGCGTGGTCATGTCGGCATAGCCGCCGATCTTGCCGGCATATTTCTTGTCGGTGAGCAGGTTGGCGCCCTTTTCCTTGGCTTCGTCGGGCGAGATCACCTTGGTGTTGTATGCGATGCCGGTGGTGCCGTAGTCGTAGGGCACGGCCGACAGCTTCGGCGTGATCTTGCGGAACGGATCGATCATGGCGGTCAGCACATTCGCCATGTTGGGGATGTTGGCCTCGTTGATCTCCGAGTTGAAGCCGGCATTGACGTATTTGATGTAGTAGTTGACGCCGGACGAATGGATGACCTGGAAGTCGCCGGGCTTCGAGGTCTTGATCTTGGTGATGATCTCGTCCTCGTCGCCGAACGTGCCCTGCACGACCTTGATGCTGGATTTCGCAGTATAGGGCTGGAAGGCGTATTTATCGATGGCCTCCTGCACCACGCCGCCCCAGCCGTCGAAGCGCACTTCCGAGACGGCGGCCAGCGCGCGTCCCATCCAGGGCATGGACAGTCCGGTGGCGGCGGCCGCCGCGGCCGTCAGGCCCAGGAACGAGCGCCGGCTGATGTCGCCGTTGGCGTAGCGGTCGCCAAGCCGCTCCAGTCTTTTGCCGTTGGTCAGTTTCATTGCAGTTCTCCCATTTTACGTTGCTTTTTTTCTGAACCGGGTGAGGCTTTGCAGGATGAGCCCGCCTATCAAGGGAATGCCGACCGTCACCAGGATCATGACGGTGCCCAGCGCGTTGACCTCGGGGCTGATCGAGATCTTGAGCATGGACAGTATCTGCGTCGGCATGGTCTCGACGCCGGCGGGGCGCCAGAACAGGCTGGCCGAAGTGTTGTCGAAGGAGATGGTGAAGGCGAGCAGCACGCTGGCCAGCACGGCGGGGATGAGCAGCGGCAGCGTGATCTCGCGGAAGGTCGACAGCCGCGACGCGCCGAGCGACAAAGCGGCTTCCTCATAGGAGCGCTTGATGCCGACCATGCGTGCCTGCACGATCAGCACCACATAGGGCAAGGTGAGCAGGATGTGGCCGAGGATCAGCAGCAGCATCGAGCGCGGCTGGTCGATCGATTTGATCATCACCAGCAGGCCGACGCCGAGGATCGTCTCGGGCACCAGCGCGGGCAGGATGACCAGCGTGTTGATCGCCTGCTTGCCGGCGAACTCGAAGCGGACCAGCGCGAAGGCCGTCATGATGCCGATCAGCGTCGTCACCGCCGCCGTCACCAGCGCAATCCACATCGATGTCTGGAAGGCGGCAAGCACCGGCTCGTTGGTCAGCAACTTGGCATACCAGCGCAGACTGACGCCGGTCATCGGAAAGCCGCCGAACATGGAATCGTTGAAGGACAAAACGACGGTGGCGATGATCGGCGCGAACATGAAGATGTAGACGCAGATCGTGACGAAGCCGGTCAGCCGCCAGGCCCATCTGCCTTCGCGGTCGTGATGTACGGCCGTCATGCGCCCAGATCCTTCATGCACTGAGGCCCTTCATGATCTGGGACAGGCCCATATAGCGGCTGTAGGCGGCGGCAACCGCGCCGAGCAGGACGAACAGCACGATGGACAGCGTGGCGCCCATCGGCCAGTTCAGCTGGCTCATGATGGTGTCGTAGATCAGATTGCCGAACAGCGCGTCGCGGCTGCCGCCCAGAAGCTGCGGCGTCACATAGCTGCCGGCGGCCAAGACGAAGCAGAGCAGCAGCCCGGCGCCGAGCCCCGGCAGCGACAGCGGCAGGGTGACCTCGCGAAAAGCCTGGGCGCTGGTGCAGCCCATCGAGCGGGCGGCGGCGATCAGCGTGCGGTCGATGCTTTCCAGGCTGACATAGACGTTGAGGATCATGTAGGGCAGCAGGAAATGCAGCAGCCCCATGATGACGGCGCCCTCGGTGTAGAGCATCGGCAGCGGCTCGTTGATCACGCCGAGCCTGATGAGCACGACATTGATCAGCCCCTGTTCGCCCAGGATATGGATCCAGGAAAATGTACGGATGGTGAAGCTTATCCAGAACGGCACGATCAACAGCAGCAACAGCAGCCATTTGTGCCGGAAGGTCGTGGCCCAGATGAAATAGGCCGGGAAATAACCGACGACACCGCAGATCACCGCCGTGATGACGCCGACGCGCACGGTCTTCAAAAGGAAGCCGTGATAGTAGCTGTCGGTGAGGAATTCCTTCCAGTTGTCAAAGGTCAGCGACGCCTGCTCGACGCCGGCCGTGACGAAGGTGAAGAAGGTATAGACCGTCATCATCAGGATCGGCAGCAGCAGGAGCAGAAGCAGAAGCAGCAGCGCCGGCGCGACAAGGGCCCAGGCCAATCGCTTGTCGTACAGTTTCCAGCCTTTGGTCACGATGGTCCAATCCGGCTATCTGTCATGGATCGGCAAAGTCGCCGGCCCCCCAAGGAGCCAGCTTCGACCATTGGCGTGCCGCTGTCCACCGTTTCGCGCATGGTGGCCTGCACAAATCCTGAGCAGGCACAAAGGGCACCAAAAGCGAGCGAATTTGTTCACCACGCCGCAGCATTGGCCGGGGAGTTTGTACCGGCAGCGATGCCGTTCGGCTAAGCTTGCGTCCGTTAGGGCATTGCCGGATGTCGTTGGCGGGCGGTTGTACTTGCCAGCTTTCCATGCCACGGCTTGACGATAAGGATTATCAGTGACGGGCAGCTTATTTGACTAGATGCCGCTTATATTTTGCGGGCCAGTCAATCGGCACCCTCGGGAAACCCGCCATTGAGTGCTGATTGCCGGAATTGACAGATGCTTCCCCAATTAGAGATGGCCCAGTTAGAGATGGATGACCCTGTTTCCAGCCGGCCCGCCGGGGTGGTTATTCTTGGCGGGGCGCATGGCACGCTGGCGCTGGCCAGGAGCCTTGGCGCGCGGAAAGTGCCGGTATGGCTGGTCAGCTCCGACACGCCCTTGCCGCGCTTCTCGCGTTACGCGCACCGAACCATCACCTGGCCAGGCCCCAGGGAAGAGGGCGCCGTCGCCTTCCTGCTCGAGCTGGCGGCGACCTCGGGGTTGCAGGGCTTTGTCCTGATCCCCAGCGGCGATGCGGAAGTTGGCCTTGTGTCGCAAGCCTTCGATCAATTGTCTGCAGTATTCGACGTGGTGCTGCCGCCTTGGGAGCGGCTGAAATGGGTTTGCGAAAAACCGCTACTCTACCGTCGGGCGCGCGAACTGGGCCTCGCCGTTCCGCTGACCTATGAGCTTGGTTCGCTGGAGCAGGCCGCCACCACTGAGCTGCGCTTTCCGGTCGTGCTCAAACCGAACATGGGCGGGCGCAGCCGTTTTGCCCGCGCCAAGGCGGTTCTCGCCGACAACCAGGAAAAGTTCCTGAGCGCCTACACATGGGCGGCCGAGCAGGTCGGCATCGAGAATGTCGTCGTCCAGGAGATGATACCGGGCGGTGGCGAGAGCCAGTTTTCCTATGCGGCGCTGTGGAACCGAGGCAAGCCGGTGGCGGAATTCACCGCGCGCCGCACGCGGCAGTTTCCCGTCGACTTCGGATATACCAGCACCTTCGTCGAGATCGTCGACGAACCGCAACTGGTCGAGGCCGCGCGGCTGCTTCTGCGATCGATCGGCCATCACGGGCTGGTCGAGGTGGAATTCAAACGCGATGCCCGCGACGGCTCGATGAAGATACTCGACGTCAATCCACGGCCCTGGACATGGTTCGGCCTGGCCGCCGCCGCCGGCGTCGATCTCGGCGCCATACTGTGGGCGGTCCGGTCGGGTGAGAGGGTCGAAGCCGTCTCGGTGCGGCCGAACACATCCTGGATGTATCTGGTTCGCGATGTTGTCGCGGCGGCCAAGTTGATCACAGGCGGCCGGCTGAACATCCCAGCCTATTTGCGCGCGTTTGGTTCGGTGAGGGCATGGGCGACATTTTCGGCTGGCGATCCCGTGCCCGGCTTGATCGACATACCATTGACAGGGTGGCGCGTTCTGACCCGGCGTATACTTCGCATCCGATGAAACAATTAACCGACAGCGCCGGTTAAGCTGCCGGCTTGCCGGCGGAACACGCCGCATTTGCGCATTCTTAACTGGGCAGCGTTTAGGACGGCGAGGCGCCTGCCCGGCTGTCCAGCGGGGATCGGGCGTCCGAAAACAGATCCGCGAGACCTAAAGACATGATCGCTTCCAGGGCCAGGACCGATTGCGAGGTGGCGGTGATCGGGGCCGGGCCCTACGGGCTGGCCGTCGCTTCCGCGTTGAAGGCAGCGGGTGTCGAGACTCGCACTATCGGCGGTGCGATGTCGTTCTGGCGCGACCACATGCCGAGGGGTATGCGGCTGCGCTCGCCCTGGCATGCAACCTATGTCGGCCACGACAAGGGGCCGCTGTCGCTGGATTCCTATGCGGGCAAGCTCGGCATCTCGCCGGAGCAACCGTTGATGCTCGAGGATTTCGTCAAGTATGGGTTGTGGATCCAGGCGCAGGCCGTGCCGGACCTCGATCCGCGCATGGTCGGCCGCGTCGATGCGGTCGACGGCGGGTTTCGCATTGCTCTGGCCGATGGAGATGGCATTCGTGCAAGGCGCGTCGTCGTTGCCACCGGCCTGACGAACCAGCAGATGATCCCCGCCGTCTTCAAGGGAATTTCCGGCGATCTGGTCAGCCATGCCAGCCAGCATACCAGCTACGAGGCGTTTGCCGGCAAACGGGTCGCCGTCATCGGGCGCGGGCAGAGCGCCTGCGAAACCGCGGTGTTCCTCAAGCAAAGCGGGGCCGACGTCGAGTTGGTCTGCCGTGGCGACATTCATTGGCTGGGCTACCGGGCGCTGTCGGGAAAACAGGCCTGGAGCTTGCGCGATTTCCTTTCGGAGCGGCTGGCGTCGCCGTCCAGGGTCGGGCCTTTCCCGATCTCCTGGCTGGTCGAGGTTCCCGGCTTCGTGCACCATTTTCCGGAAGCGGCCCGGGCCGGACTCAACAGGCGCAGCCTGGGCGCCGGCGCGACAGGCTGGCTGCGGCCGGGTTTCGACGGCATCAGGGTCAATGCCGGCAGCAGGATCGTCAGCGCAGCCGCCAAGGGGCAGGGTATCGAGCTGCGGTTCGAGAAGGACGCGGGCACTTTCGACCACGTGCTTTTGGGCACGGGCTACGAGATCGATATCGCCAAGCTCGGACTGTTTTCGCAGGACATGCTCGCCACGATCGCGCGCCGGGGTGGAATGCCGATCCTGTCGGCAGGGCTCGAATCCAGCATTCCCGGCCTGCATTTCGTCGGCGCCAGCGCCGTCGGCAGCTACGGCCCGCTGATGCGCTTCACCGCCGGCACTCCGTTCGCGGCGCGGACCGTGGCGCGTTTCGTGCGCAAGGCGAGGGGCAGGCGTTAGCTCGTCATCAAGCGCTCGGAGAAGCCAGCCAATTTTCCAAGCCAAGGCCGGGCACACGTGAGAACTCACGCACATTATCCGTTACAAGCGTCGCGCCAATCGACAGTGCCTGCGCCGCGATCCACGTATCGTTTGCCCCGATTGGCGTCCCTTGGCGCTCGAGGAGCGCGCGTATCTGACCATAGTGACGCGTCGTGACGTGATCGACGCCAACCAACAGCATCCGTCCGGTCAGTGTGGATAGGCGCGCTCGATTTCGCTCACCGTACGCACTCTTCTCCGCGCCAAATTCCAGTTCGCCCAGAACGATCGCCGAAAGCCGAACGGCGCTTAAATCTTCCAGTTCCAGGCGTTTGCTGACCTCTTCGTGTCCTCTCAGCGCCGCGATTACAATGTTCGTATCCAGAAGGTAGAGGCGCGGCACGACCTAGTCATCCAACGAGGCCACAGCCTCGGCCGGCGTGTCTTCAGGCGCGATCAGGTCGATTTCATCGGCGTCGGCCCACAGATCGCGAAAGGCGTCGGCCGCCTTGCGCGGATAGTCCGGAACAAGACGCGCAATCACCTTGCCGTGCCGGGTGAGGGCAATTTCCTCACCACCCTCGACCTCGGCCAGCAAGGCGGAAAAGTGCGCTTTCGCCTCAACGATGGAAACGCTCTTCATGGCACCTCACAAAATGACCATATGGTCAGAATATAGGCGCCCTTAGCCGGTTCGTCAAAGCTCTATCCTGCGACCCGGAACACCGCGTAGTCGATGATCCGCACCGCATCGAGGAAGCCGGGCATCGGCGGTACGGCAAGCTCGGTGAACACGCCGGTCTGGCGGATCGCGGGCCGCGCCCAGTCGATGGCGCGGTGGCTTGAGCTTCCGTAGACGATGAAGCAATCGCGAGGATGCCGGTCGAGCGACGAGACGAGGTTCTTCAGGACGATCTCGAAAACGTCCCTGGAAAAGGGATTGTAGAAATAAACCACCAGCGGCGTTTCGGGAAATTCATAAGCCGCGGCATCCGCCTGGACGACGCTCAGCGATCGGCATTTCTGCGACGAATCCCTGAAGCTCGCTATGTTACCCCCAGCGATCTCGACGAGTTCGCGCGCGAACTCCACGCCGATGATGTTCTGGAATGGATAGCGCGAGGCCAGCAGAAGCGTGCGCGACTTTCCCGAGCCGATGTCGATGAACGTATGGTTTTGAAGATCATACGGCAGGGACTTCATGATGAAGGCGAAGGATTTTGGCGAGGTGCAGACGGCCTCGTTGCCCTTGGCGCGATGCGGGCCGACCACGTCAAGCGCATCGAGCTGGATCGAACCGGCGGTGTCGACGCCGTGCCGGCGATCCCATTTCCGGGCAAGATGGTCGGCCACGACATGACGCACATTGCGCATGACAAAGCCGACGCTCGCGCCGATCCCATGCCGGCGAACCAGCCTCACCGGCTCCAGCAGGCCCTTTTGACGGACAAGCGCCCAGGCCCTGCCGAGGCGGCCGGACGAGCGGTCTTCAACGCCATCCCGATCCAGGCGACGCGTCTCGAGATTTGCCATGCGACAGGCTCCATCCCAGCCGGGTGAATATCGTCTGGCATAGATGCACCCAGCCGTTTAAGATTTCCTGACCAGCAGGCCGCACCGCCTCTTTTGCGCCGACAAGATCTGGATTCATGGCGCCATATCAATCGCTGTTCCGGATCGGAAGGATCTGACATGAAAGCCCTTGTCGTCGGTATTTTCTGTCTCCTGGCAACCGCATTAGGCGCCCAGGCCAAAAGCACCGGCGGCAGCGGACTCGCGGACGCGACCGTGGTGATCATCCGCCATGGCGAAAAGCCGGACAGCGGCCCGGAATTGTCTCCTGAGGGGCAGGCGCATGCCCAGGCCTATGTCGGCTATTTCCAGCATCTGGTGCTGGACGGCGTGCCGTTTCGTCCGGACGTTCTGGTGGCCAGTGCCGATTCCAAGAACAGCGCACGCGAGCGCCTGACACTGGCGCCGTTGGCACAGGCGCTGAAGCTGCCGATCGACCAGAGGTTCGCCGACAAGGACATCAAGCCGCTGTTCGAGGCGCTGGCCAGCGAAAACCATGGCAAGTCGATCCTGATCGCCTGGCATCATGGCGAGCTGGCGAAACTCCTGCACGCCTTCGGCGCCGACCCCGATGCGCTGCTGCCGGATGGAAAATGGCCGGACAGCGTCTTCAACTGGACGGTGGTGCTGCGCTACGACCATGCCGGCCAACTGATCCCCGGCTCGGCGCAGATCCTCAAGCAGGACTTTGCCAAGTAGGATTTGGCGCGTCGCCTGTTCGGCCGGATGACCTGTTATCCGACCCGAATGACAAGCTTTCCAAAATGCTGCGCGGCGCGCAGGCTCTCATACGCGGCTTCCGCTTTCTCGAAGGGGAACACCTCGTCGACCTGAGGCGTGATGCCGGTGGCGCATAGCGCCCTGAGTGCGGCCACCGATCCAACGTAGATGCCCTGCAAGGTGATCCGCTTGTTCAGGATGACCGCTGTGTCGATCGGGCCGGCAAACCCGGTCAACACACCCATCAGCGAAATCCTGCCGCCATGCCGGGTTGCCTTCAAGGTGTCGTTGAGGGTCTTTGGCCCGCCAACATCGATGGCAAGATCGACGCCCAGTCCGCCCGTCAGGTCGAGCACCTCGGCGACCCAGTCCGGGCTGGTTCGGTAGTTGACGACATGATCGGCACCGAGCGTGCGCGCACGGGCAAGCTTCTCGTCGGAACTCGAGGTGATGATGACGCGCGCGCCTGCCAGCTTGGCAAGCTGCAGCGCGAAAATCGATACGCCGCCGGTTCCAAGCAGGAGCACGGTTTCGCCTGGCTGGATCGGACGCCGCTCGAACAATGCCGACCATGCGGTGACGCCGGCACAGGGCAGCGTGGATGCCTCTTCGAAACTCATGGTTTCGGGAATGCGAACCACCGCATTGGCCGCCACGGCAATGCGCTGCGTCAGGACGCCGTCGACGCTGGCGCCACCCAGCGAGGTCGCCTGTTTGGCGGCGGAGAATTCTCCCTCCACCCAGCCCGGCATGAAGCCGATGACGACCCGGTCGCCGATTTCGAAGCCTTGTGTTCCCTTGCCGATCGCCGACACGACGCCGGCGCCATCCGATAGCGGCAGCACGCCCTTGTTATTCTGGGCGACGATCAGATCCCGGTAGTTGAGAGACGCGGCCTTGACGTCGACCAGCAGTTCGTTCGCCCCGGCGACGGGGTCTGGCGTCTCGACCAGCGTGAGGGTTGGGTTGGTTTCGCCGGTTGTCCTGTAGCTCTGCATCACGCCGATCCTTGTTGCGATGCCGACGCATTTGGAGCATTGTTCGATTTTGCACAATACGTACAAATGGAGCATGTACTATCATGAATGATAGTGTCGAAATCCGCCCTCGCCGCCGCAAGGCCGGCCGCACGGGCTGCGCCGTGGAGGCGACGCTGTCGGTCATGGGCGGCGTGTGGAAGCCGGTGCTGCTGTTCCACCTGCTGGAAGGCAAATTGCGCTTCAACGCGCTGTGCCGCCTGACGCCCTCGGCGACCGCCCGGATGATCACGCTTCAACTGCGCGAGCTGGAAGCTGACGGCATCGTCAGCCGCACGGTCTTTCCGGAAGTGCCGCCCAAGGTGGAATACGCGTTGACGGATCTTGGCCTGTCCCTTGCGCCGGTGCTCTTGAGCATGCGCGATTGGGGCAAGCAATTCCAGGAACTGGAGCCGGCCTGACCTCTCGGCGGGGGTCATCCGCGCCTGGACGACGGACCGGCGATCCAGTCGACCAGCAGGGCGGCGACGCCGAAGGCGGCACCGATGGAGCAGACCGCCGGCCAACCGGCCCATGCCCAGGCGATGCCGGCCAGCATCGATCCGATGGCGCCGCCGATGAAGAAGATGCCGACGAACAGGCCGTTGAGGCGGCCGCGCGCCTTGGGCTGCAGCAGGTTGATGGCGCGGCGGCCCAGCGTCTGGTCGCCGGTGACGCCGATGTCGAGCAGCACGGCGCTGACGCCTATCAGCACCAGCGGCCACCATGAGGTTGCGGAGACGGCAGCGCCCGCCCATGCAGCGAGCGCCAGCGCGCCGATGAGCATGAGGTGGCAGGCGATCGTGGCGGATCGTGTCCAGCCCCGGTCGCCGGCGCGGCCGAACAGCGGTGTGACAGCGGCACCCCCCGCGCCGACCAGCGCGAACAGCGCAATGCCGCGCTGGCCAAGGCCGAAGGGCGGCAAGGCGAGGCGCAGCGCCACCGAGGTCCAGAACAGGCTGAACGCGGCCATGACGAGGCTTGCGGTCAGCGCGCGTCGCCGCAGCACCGGTTCGTCGTGCAACAATTGGATCAGCGAGGCGATGAGCGCCGGGTATCCCGACTTCGCCGCCGGTTGCCGCCTTGGCAAGGTGACGGCGAGCACGATGGTGAGCAGGACCAGTGCCGAAGCGCTGACGCCGTAGAAGGCGCGCCAGCCCCAGGCATCGGCGATGAGGCTGGCGAGCGGGCGCGCCAGCAGGATGCCGACCATCAGCCCGCTCATGACATCGCCGATGACGCGGCCGTCTTGTCCGAGTGGCGCCATGGAAGCAGCGATGGGCACGAGGATCTGGATGGCGGAACAGGCGGCGCCGAGGATGAACAGGACGATGAGCAGCGAAGCGGTGGTGGGCGCGAATGCCGCGACGCCGGCCGCCAATGCGGCCGTCAGGAGCATGCGCATGATCAACGCGCGGTTCTCGGCGAGATCGGCCAGCGGCACCAGGAAGAACAGGCCGGCGGCATAGCCGAGCAAAGTGGCCATGGCGACCAGCCCGCCGCTCGCGGCATCCGCGCCCAGCGACGGGCCGATCAGCCCGACCAGCGTCTGCGGCGCGAACAAATTGGTGACGATGATGCCGACCGAGGCGGCAAACAGCAGTGTCTGCGGGCCGGTGATGGTGTCGGCGGGCAGCCGCTCGGCCAGTTGGCCGTCATTGGTGTCGGGCATGATAGTCCCCTTGCATATTGTGAAGGGACTTTATGCCGAAGCGTTATCATGCTACAATTCAATCAATTCGATAATGATTATGCGAGATACGCATGAACATACATGATCTCGAAGCCTTCATCGCCGTGGTGGAAACCGGCTCGATCGTCGGCGCCTCGGCTAGGCTCAACCTCACCCAACCCGGCGTCACCCGCCGCATCCAGAACCTGGAGGATGGGCTGGCGACCGCGCTGCTCGACCGTCAGTCGAAGCCGCTGAAGCCGACCGCGTCCGGGCGACAGGCCTATGAACACGGCCGCCGCGTGCTGCGTTCGCTTGAGGATCTGAAGGCCGGCGTGTCGCCGCAGGGCGAGTTGAATGGCGAGTTCCGGCTGGGCATCATGCCCTATCTGTCGGATGCGGCCCTCGCGCTGCCGCTCGACCGGCTGCGCGCGGCGTTTCCGGCGCTTACCTTGCGCATCACCTCGGGCTGGTCGCCACGGCTGGTGGAGCAGGTGGCGCGCAGCGAACTCGACGCGGTCGCGGTCTGTCTTCCCGACGGCGTCAAGCCGCCAGACGAGCTGGTCTGTGATGATCTCGGCCTGCAGTCGGTGCTGCTGGTCGCCGCACCCGGCCTCGGGGTGCCCAGGCCCGTTGATCTCGCCACGCTTTCGCGCTTTCCCTGGGTGATGAACGAGAATGGCTGCGGCTTCCGCGCCTTCATCCGCCACACGCTGGAGGCGGCGCGGCTGCCGTTCCAGGTCGGGGTCGAGGCGATGAGCGCCGACCTGCGGATGTCGCTTGTGGCGCGTGGCCACGGCATCGGCCTCGTCACGCCGGCGGCCTTCGCCGACAGTCCGTGGCGGGACAAGGTCGAGATCATCGACTGCACGGATTTCAAACCGCAGGTCCGCGCCTGGATGCTGCACCGCCCGCCAGCCGGCCGGCTCAGCCGCCCGATAGCGCTGTTCCGCGACGCGCTGCTTGAGGGGTTGGAGAAGCCGGTGGCGCTGGTTGGCGATCAACTGGGACGTTAGCGGGACAGCGCCCCCCTCTGTCCTGCCGGACATCTCCCCCACGAGGGGGGAGATTGGATGTCGCGACTGGTTTCGCCAATTTTCAACTTTGGAGGAAAAGCGCCGCAGTCAAAGCTGCCGATCTCCCCACCTGTGGGGGAGATGTTCGGTAGGACAGAGGGGGGCGCGAAGGAACGAGGCGTGTCCATTCTTGCATCGCCAGCCGCCATCAGCCCAGAATAGCATCCGGGCCGGCGCCGCAGACGATGGCGCAGACGCGTTCGCCCTTCTTCACCCGCACCCGGCCTTCGGCCAGTGCTGCAATGGCGGCGGCGCCGCTGAGGTCGGCGGCGAGGCCCATCTCGAACCAAAGGCTTTTGGCGGCGCGCAGCATCTCGTCGTCGTCGACCAGCACGATCTCGTCCACCTTGTCGCGGACAATGTCGAAGATGCGGTCGTCGGTTTTGGCGCAGGCCATGGTCGCCACCGAGGTCGTCACTCTGTCCAGCGCCACATTGCGGCCGGCTTCGAGTGCGCGCAGCAGCACCGGCGAACCCGTCGCCTCGATGCCGACGACGCGCACATGCGGCGCCAGCGCCTTGATCGCGGTTGCAACGCCGCTGACCAACCCGCCGCCGCCCATGGCGACGAGCACTGTCGTCACATCCGGCATCTGGTCGAGGATTTCGAGCCCGACCGAGCCTTGTCCGGCGACCACGGCGGGGTCGGCGAAGGGATGGAAATAGACAGCGCCGGTCTCTCTGACGAAGGCCTGCGCCGCCTCGTTGGATTCGTGCCAGGCCGATCCGACGATGCGGGTGGTGGCACCCCAGGCCTGCAGCTTCTCGATCTTGGCCGGCGACGCGTTGGTCGGCAGGAAGACGGTGGTGGGCACGCCGGCCATGAAGCCCGCCCGTGCGGTCGCGATGCCATGGTTGCCACCGGACGCGGTAACGATGCCGCCACCGAGTTCGACACGGTCGAGCGACAGCAGCCTGTTGGTGGCGCCGCGCGCCTTGAACGATCCGGTGACCTGCAACAGTTCCAGCTTCAGCATCAGGTCGACGCCACCGGCCAGCGGCGTCTTCAGGTTGCTGGCGTCGATCATCGGTGTGCGCCTGATGTTGCCTTCGATGCGGGCGGCGGCGGCGCGGATGTCCTCGAGCGCAATCACGCCAGTTCTCCTTCATAGCGGGTGGCGACGGTGACGCAGCAATTGCCGATAACGACACGGCCGGGCTGGCGGCGGCCATAGACGATGCCGTCCGACAAATAGCGCACGGTTTCCGGCGCACGGCCGGGATCGGCCAGATTGTGGATGCGGCCGGCGTCCTCGCCAGCATGGACCTCGGCGCCCAGCGCATGGAACGGTTCGAACACGCCGTCACTCGTTGCCAGCACATAGCCGTCATGGCCGGGAATGCGCAGGATGTTCTCAGGGCGCGCGGCCGGCGGCTTGCCGGTCGGCGGCAGCACGCCGAGATGGCTGAGCACATTGCGCACGCCCTTGCGGCAGATGCCGAGTGCGTCGAGCGAGACGGTGCCGGCGCCGGCCATCTCGGTGCCAACCGTGGTCAGCCCGGCGCGTACCGATGTGGCTGTCGAGGTGCGCGGTTCGCCGAGATTGTCGATGACGACGGTGAGCGGCGCGTCGAAGGCCAGTACCGCTTCCATGTTGCGCTTGCGGTGGGCGGCGTCGGGCGCCGGCTCGATGATGGCGCTGGGCAGGATGTTGAGCGAGGAGCCGCCGGAGTGCAGATCGACATAGGCATGGCCGAGCGGCATGACGATGTCGCTGACATAGGCCGAGATCTGCTGGGTGATGGTGCCGGCGGGGTCGCCCGGAAAGGTGCGGTTGAGGTTCAGCCCGTCGACGGGCGAGGTGCGGCGGCCGGCCAGCACGGCGGGCAGGTTGATCGCCGGCAGGAAGATGATGCGGCCGCTGACCATGCCCGGGTCGAGTTCGCGGATGAGTTCGCCGAGCGTGATCGGCCCCTCATATTCATCACCATGGTTGCCGGCCTGCAGGATGACGGTCGGCCCATCGCCATTCTTGATCACGGCAATCGGGATGCGGGTCGCGCCCCAGGCGTCGTCATGCGGCGAATGCGGGATGTCGACGAAGCCGACCTGCTTGCCGGAGCGGTCGAAGTCGATGGTGGTGCGGGCGGTGGACATGCGGGCCATGTTTCTCTTTGAAACGGGGATGGAAGGCGGGCGATGGAGGGGCGGCGGGAGCAATGCCCCCGCCGCTGAGAAAGTCAGATCGGCGGCAGGGTCGGCAGGGTGGTACCGATCCACTTTTGCGACAGTGCGGAGAGCGAGCCGTCGAGCATGCCGAGATGGATGTAGGTATCGAGCCAACGCAGCAGCTCGGGGCTGCCCTGCTGGATGCCGATGTAGCAGGGCGAGAACTGCAGGATGAATTTGGGCTTCAGCTGCACCTTGGGATCCTTGTCCATCAGGTCCTTGGCGACGACGTCGGCCGTGGCCAGCAACTGCGCCTGACCGGAGGTGAAGGCGGCAGCGGCGGTGGCGTCATCGTCGAAGCGCACGATCTTGGCGTTGGGCGCGGCCTTGGTCAGCTCGAGGTCCTGCGTCGTGCCGCGGGCCACGGCGACGGTCTCGTCCTTGAGGTCGGCGGGGCTTTTCAGCGCGATGCTGTCGGGGCCGAAGACCCCGATCGAAAGGGCTGCATAGGGCGAGGTGAAGGCGATCTGCAGCGCGCGTTGCGGCGTCGCGCCCATGGCGGCGATGACGATGTCGAGGCGATCGGTAACGAGATAGGGCACGCGGTTGGCGCCGGTGATCTGCTGCAGCTCCAGCTTGACGCCCAGCGCCTCGGCGATCTTCCTGGCCATGTCGACATCGAGGCCGACCGGCTCGTTCTTGGCGTCGACCGAACCGAAGGGCGGCACGTCGATGGGCACGCCGATGCGCACCGTGCCGGAGGAGAGGATTTTCTGCAGGTCGGCGGCGCGCGCCGGCATCGCCGAGACTGCGCCGGCCAGGAGCACGGCTGTGACGATCCTGGTAAGATGCTTGAACATGGAACTTCCCCTTTTTCTGGTTGGACTTTCTTTTCCTAGTGAAGGACGGCGTTCAGGAAGCTCCTGAGTTCGGCCGTACGAGGCGAGAGCAAGGTCTCACGCGCTGGCCCATCCTCGTGGATGCGGCCCTCGTGCATGAAGATCACGCGGTCGGCGACGTTCTTGGCAAAGTTCATCTCGTGGGTGACGAGCATCATGGTCATGCCTTCGCTGGCGACGCTTTCGAGGACGCGCAGCACCTCGCCAACCAGTTCGGGGTCGAGCGCGGAGGTGATCTCGTCGAACAGCATCAGCGTCGGCTGCATGGCCAGCGATCGGGCGATGGCGACGCGCTGCTGCTGTCCGCCGGACAATTCGTCGGGATAGGCGAGCAGCTTGTCGGCCAGGCCGACCTTGGTCACCACGGCGCGGGCGACTTCGCGTGCGGCTGGCGTGTCGAGCTTGCGCACGAGCTTCAGCGCCAGCATGACATTGCGCTCGACATTGAGATGCGGGAACAGATTGTAGCTCTGGAACACCATGCCGGCGCGCTGGCGCAGCAGGTTGAGGTCGGCCTTGGGCGCGGTGACGTCGATGCCGTCGACGACGATGCGGCCGGCCTGCACCTTCTCCAGCCCGTTGATGCAGCGAAGCATGGTCGACTTGCCCGAGCCAGAGCGGCCGATGATCGCGACGATCTCGCCTTTTTCCAGGGTGAGCGAGATGCCCTTCAGCACCTCGACGGCGCCGAAGCGCTTGCGGATATCGGCGATCTCAACGAGCGACATGAAGTCTCCTTTCCAGCATGCGGGCGAGCTGGGAGAGGGAAAAGCAGATGACGAAATAGATGACGGCGGCGGTGAGGTAGACCGGCAGCGGGGCGAAGGTCGCGCCGCTGATGATCTGGCTGGCGCGGGTCAGCTCGACGAAGCCGATCAACGCTGTGAGCGAGGTGTTCTTCACCAGCTGCACCAGGAAGCCGACGGTCGGCGCGATGGAGATGCGGATCGCCTGCGGCAGCACGACATGGCTGAGCCGCTGCGCATAGGTGAGGCCGAGCGCGGCGCCCGCCTCCCATTGCCGCTGCGACACCGATTGCAGGCTGCCGCGCCAGATCTCGCCGAAGAAGGCCGACGCGTAGATCGACAGCGACAGTGCCGCCGCCGTCCAGGCGTCGACCGAGAGGCCGACCAGCGGCAGGCCGAAGAAGAAGACGAAGAGCTGGCCGAGCAGCGGCGTGCCCTGGATCAGATTGATCCAGGCGATGGCCAGCCAGTTGAGCGGCCGAAACGGGATGACGCGCAGCACGGCCACGACAATGCCCAGCAGCCCGCCGCCAACGGTGGCAGTGAGCGCCAGCAGCAGCGTCCAGCGTGCCGCCTCGATCAAATAGACGATGTCGGAACCACCGAATTCGCGGATCATCGGCGCGGCCTCCGGACAAAGACCAGCCAGTAGATTCCGGCGAAGAAGGCGCGGAAGCCCAGCGTCAGCACGAGATAGGAAATGGTGATCAGCGTGTAGGTCTCGAAGGAGCGGTAGGTGCGCGAATCGATGAAGGCGGCCTGGTGGAACAGCTCTGTGGCGCCGATCGAGGAGACGACGCTGGTGGCCAGCATGACCAGCACGAACTGGCTGGCGAGTGCGGGGTAGATGGTCTTGACCGCCTGGAACAGCACGACATGGCGAAAGGTCTGGCCGGCGGTGAGGCCGAGCGAGCGGCCGGCCTCGACCTGGCTCTGGCGCACGGATTCGAAGCCGGCGCGCAGGATTTCCGCGCCATAGGCGCCCATGTTGATCGAGAGCGCGATGAGGGCTGCGGTGTTGGCGCCAAGCCTGATGCCGATCGAGGGCAGGCCGAAGAAGACGATGAACAGCTGCACCAGCAGCGGCGTGTTGCGCAGCGCCTCGACATAGATACGGGCGCAGGCGCGCAGCGGCATCAGCGGGCTGATCGAAGCCATGGCGACGACTAGGCCGATGGCCAGCCCGCAGACCATGGTGATGACCGAGAACTGCAGGGTCAGGACAACGCCTTGCGCGATCTCCGGTATGTAGCGCAGCAGGACATCAAATTTGAAATTATAGCTCATGGATGCAGAGCGCCCCTTATGCAACCAAGCGGAGATCGCTATTTTCCGCGCGGATTTGCTGGACAATACGCTAGCGTCGCTTCATATGTGACGTCAAGCGTCATCTATGAAACGGATGCAAATGACGGACGACAAGCTCAACTACAGCGCGCCGGCCCTGGAAAAGGGGCTGGATATCCTCGAATTGCTGGCCAATGCCGGCCAGTCCATGGGCACGCGCCAGATCGCCGAGGAGCTGGGGCGGTCGAAGAACGAGATCTTCCGCATGGTCCATGTGCTCTTGGCGCGCGGCTACATCCAGCGCGACGAGAGCGGCGAGGGGCTGATGCTGTCGAACAAGCTGTTCGGGCTGGGCATGCAGACGGCGCGCGCGCGCGACCTGGTCAGCACGGCGGCACCCATCGTCGAGCGCTTCGCCGAGGAGGTTCACCAGGCGGCGCACCTCGTCGTCGCGCATCGCGGCGAAACGGTCATCATCGCAGCGGCGTCGGGCGGGGCGGACATGAACTTCTCGCTCAAGCTCGGCTATCGCCGGCCGCTGGCCGACGCCCATTCCGGCCTTGTGCTGATGGCGTTCCAGCCCAAGCCGGTGCGCGACAAGATGATCGCCGAATGCCTGATGCTGATGCGCGAGCCGCCGGACCCGACGACGCTTGCCGCCGAGCTTGACGCAGTGCGCGAGCGCGGCGCCATCATCCATGAAAGCCGCGACATCATCGGCGTGACCGATGTGGTCTGCCCGATCATCGCCGGCGACGGGCGCGCGGTGGCCTGCGTGACGGTGGCGGCGGTCAGCCGGCGCAGTGCGGCGCCCAATTTCGAGGCGATGCTGGCGCGGCTGAAACTCGCCTGCGCCGAGATCGCGCATGAGCTGGGCGGGTAGCAAGCAAAGCTCAACCCGCAACGATGAGATCGCGCGGCGTTCGCGCCAGCACCTCGGCACCGGTCGGCGTCACCAGCACATTGTCGATGATGCGGGCGCCAAGCCCTTCGGCGCCGATGAAGACCGGCGGCTCGACAGTGACAACCATGCCGGCTTTCAGCACATGTGGACTGTCGCCGATCATGTGCAGCGGCTCGGCCCAGCTTGGCGGAAAGCCCGGCCCCAGCGCATAGCCCGATGTGTGGACGCGGCAGGATTCGAGCCCGGCCTCGCCAATGACGGCGCGAGCCGCCTGGTGCGGCACGGTTGCCCGCACGCCGTCGCGGATGACAGCGATCATGGCGTCGCTGGCGCGCAGCACGATGTCGTGCAGCTCGACCATGCGCGGCGTTGGCTTTCCAAGCGCGAAATTACGGCCGATGGTGGCGGTGTAGCGGTTGAAGGTGGCGCCGAATTCGATGTTGCCGAAATCGCCATGCTCAAGCCGCCGCGCGGTCGGCGCGCCATGGCTGTAGGCCGAGCGCGGGCCGGAGACGAGGTTGATCGGGCTGGCAGCGATGCCGCTGCCGTTGCGCATCAAGGTCTCGTGGATGCCCCCGGCCAGCGCCAGTTCCGATGCGCCCGCCGCCAGCTCGCCGGCGAAACGCTGCATGCCGAGGTCGGCAAGGGCCGCCGCGCGCCGGATGTAGCCGATCTCCGCCGGCGACTTCACCAGCTTCAACCCGGCGATCAGTTCGGTCGCCTCGGTGACCAGGGCATCGCCGATGATCGCGCGCAGACCGAGATAATGATGCGGGTGGAGATAGTAGGCGGGCACTTCGAGGCCGACGCGCCTGCCAAGCACGCCGTGGCGCCGTGCCACGCCGGTAAAGGCGGCGATCGGGTCCTCGTTCTCGCCGCCACCGAAGCCATGCACATCGCCGGCAGCTGAGTCCGTCTCGAATTCATGTACCTCGCCCTGGCGGGTGAGCACGACGAGCGGCTCCTCGCGCGCGCCGACCAGCAGGCACTGGAATTCCTGGTAGCTCTTGGCGTCGCTGCCGGTCAGCCAGTGGATGGAGGCGGGGTGGACGGCGACCAGCCAGTCGAGGTCATCAGCGGCCATGGCGGCCCGGACGCGCGCCAGTCGCCCGGCGAATTCGGCGGCGGTGAAATCGTGTTTCGACATCGGTCCCCGTCACTCGTACCGAGCCACAGCCATCGCCTCGATCTCGACCAGCAGGTTCTCGAAGGCAAAGCCGGCGACGCGGATCGCGGTCACCGCCGGGCCGGGCTCGGGGTAGAATTCGCGCTGGACGCGGGCAATCACCGCGCGGGTCGCCTCGATCTCGGCCCAACTGCCCTCGGCGTGGTAGTAGATGTAGAGCTTGGCGACGTCGCTCTCGTCGAGCCCGCCCTCGGCCAGCGTGCGGCGAATGAACTCGAAGACGTTGCGGGTCTGCGTCTCCATGTCGTCGCCGACGGCCTGCGCCTTGTTGTCGGCCGAGATCTGGCCGCCGATGAAGGCGAGCTTGCCGATCTTCCAGCCTTGCGTGAACTGGGTGTTGGGAATGCTCCAGTCCCAATGGTTGGCCGGCTGAAGCCGCTGCTTGTCGTCGCCGAGCATGCCGATACCCTCGACCTGGATCAGTTCGTCGGCATCGCCCATGCCCTGGATGCGCAGGCCGGCACCGGCCGCCGAGGGCACCGCCATGTAGCGGCGGCGCACATTGGTCATCTTCTCCCAATAGTTGGTGACCTCGCGGCCTTCGCCGAAGAAGCGGAAATAGGTGTTCTGGCGCATCAGGCTGTTGCGGTCGCCGCCGCCCGCCCGCAGCATCGTGTCGAGGTTGCGGAAGGCCTCTTCGGTCTGCACCTCGATGTCGCCGATCCCCTGCACATTGCCCTCGGCATCGAGCGAGCGCTGGCCGCCAATGAACAGCAGGTCGCCAACCTTCCAGCCATGGACGAAGGGCAGCTTCTTGCGCCAGCGCCAGTGGCCGGGCGGGTCAAGCAGCTCGCGCCTGCCGCCGATCACCACCCAGGCGTCGACCATCAGCAGCGCGCCCTCCCGGTCGAGGCCGCAGCGGATTTCCGTGGTGGTGGGGCCGGGGGCCTTGAAATAGCGGGCGCGTACGGAATCGAGCTCGTCGAGGAAAGTACTGACGGCATCGGCCTCGCAGCTGAAATAGACGTTGTGCTTGACCACATCGGCCATGTCGGCGCCGACCCGGGTGAGAAGCGCCATCAGGCGCTCGAAGATGACGCGCGCCTGGCCGGCGATGCCGCTGGCGACCATCTTGCCGCTCGCGTCCGTCGCCATCATCCCGCTGACGAATATCAGATCGCCGGCGCGGACGGCCTGCGGCGCCGAGCCCTCGACATCCTTGAATATCTGCAGTCCCACCCGCGTTCCCCTCCCTGATTTTGATACTTACTTACCTGCAAGTCAGTTTGCCGTCAAATGCTGGGGACGCCGCAAAGCTTCGGCGTCCAAGGCTAACGCATTTGGCTATGATGCCGGCATGGACGAGACCGACATGAGACAGGCGATCAAGGACACGGCGCTGGAGCTTCTGGTGCGCCATGGCTATCGCGGCATCAGTTTCGGCGACATCTCCGTGGCGCTGGGCACGACGCGGGCCAACATCCACTACCATTTCGGCAACAAGCAGGCGCTGGTCGACGAGGTGCTGGGCGACTACATGCAGGCAACGCTGGGCGGCTTGCGCGCTGTCTGGTCGGCCGAGGGGGCAAGCCTCTCCGACCAGGTCGAGGCGATGATCGCCTACAGCCGCGCGCGTTTCCGCCACTTCAATCCGTCCGGCACGGAAGGGCACAATTGGAGCCTGATCTCCAGGCTGCGGCAGGATGCCGATCTTCTGGGGGACCGTGGCCGGCAGATGCTCAGCCATTTCGGCGTCGAGCTCTCGGCGCTGTTTGCCGAGGCGCTGTCCTCAGCCGGCCGGCGCGGCGAGCTTGCTGATAATGTCGTGCCCGCCGACGCGGCGCTGCTGTTCGCGGCCATCGCCGACAATGCCGCGCCGATCACGCTCGCCGAAGGCGGTTTCGAGCGGCTGGAACGTACCTATCGCAGCCTGCGCCAGATCATCGAGAACCGATCCTGACTGATTCAAGGTCCGGCTCCATCTGTTTGTTTATGCTTTGCTAATTTCGCCGGCCTCAAGCCGCGCACGAAACGCCTCGAGTTCGGCCTGCGCAATCCCGACGACTTCGGCATTGGCCGGATACCTGCCGCCCGCGACCTCCTGGCGGAAGCCGGAGAGCGCTTCGACGCGGGCGTCACGGACTGCCTTGTGGAGTGCAGCCAGATCACCCCACGCGCGGGCATGGCGGGGCAGGCGGGCGCTTTCGCCTGTTATGTCGGAGGTGAACAGGAACACCACATCGGCCGCGGGACCGGAGCCGAGCGATACGGTGACCAGCCCGGTACGGCGGTTGATCTCGGCCATCACGTCGGCCGGAATGATCTCGCATTCGACGGCGAAGGCGCCGGCATCTTCGAGCCGGCGGAAGCGATCCCACAGTTCCAGCGCCTCAGTGGCCGTCTTGCCGACGGCGCGGATGGCGCCGACCCAGGTGGATTTGCGCGGCACGAAGCCGAGATGGCCCATCACCGGGATCTGTTCGTTGGCGAGCATGCGCACAGTATCATGGCCGCGCCCGGTGATGACCGCGTCGGCGCCTGCGGTGATGGCCGAGAAGGCGGTGCGCAGGATCTCGTCCGATATCACCGCGTCGGCGAAGCCGAGGGCGGCGGTGACGAAGACGCGGCGCGATCCCTGGCGCACCCCAGCCACATTGGCGGCGCGGCAGACCACCATCTCGACGCCGGCGGCTTCGGCTGCCGCCGCTTCGTCCGCCGTCTCGGCCGTCACCTGGGCGACGTGCCGGCCACTGCCCTTCAGTGCGCGCAGGCTGGCGACGGTGACGGAGCGGTCGACCTCGCGGCCGCCGAAATCGAAGATGCGCGGCATGTCAGCCTTTCAGCTTCTTGGCGTAATAGTCGGGCGCGACGACGCCGGGCTTGGAGAACCAAGCCGGCACGTCGACGCCGGAATAAAGCAGGATGTTGCCCCACGGGTCGAAGGCGCCGGTGCGCACGATGACCTTGGCCTTGGCCGCCATCTCGCCGAGGATGGTCTCGTGCGTCGTGGTCTCGAAATCGGCGTCGGGGAACAGCCGCTTCAGTTTCTCCAGCAGCGGCGCATTGTGCACCGGCAGCGTGTCGGCATAGCCGACCCGCTCGGCGATCAGGTTCGCGGCGATCGGGCCGAGCACGGCTTCCAAGTCCGGCACGTCCGGCGAGATGGCGAGGTCGATGCGCCAGGCGCTCGACGGGATCGGAAAGCCCGCGTCGCAGACGATCATCAAATCGCCATGGCCCATCGAGGCGATGGCGTGCGACAGTTCAGCATTGAGCAGCCGGTTACGGTTCATGATGGTTCCTTCCACGTTGTCTTGATAGCTTCGGCGAACAGCGCGTCGGCCTGCGCGCGTTCGGGCAGGCCGGGAATGACGCCGAGCCTTGTGCAGGCGATGCCGCCGCAGACGACGCCGAAGCGCACCGCGTTGACGATATCGCGACCTTCGGCCAGCGCCACCGCGAAGCCGGAGTTGAACGCGTCGCCCGCACCGGTCGTGTCGATCACCTCTACCGGCACAGCGGGCACCATGATGTCGAGATCATCCGTCAGGATCAGCGCGCCGCTGCGGCCGAGCGTCACCACCACGTTGCGCACGCCCCGCCGGCGCAGTTCGCCTGCCAGTTCGCGCGAGGAGCGGGGGTCGTCGGCGGGCAGGCCGAGCAGGATGCGCAGTTCGCTCTCGTTTGGCGTGAGATAGTCGACATTGGCGAAGATCGCGTCGGGAAGCTGGCGCGCCGGCGCGGGGTTGAGGATGGTGCGGGCGCCGTGCTTGCGGCCAAGCTCCATGGCACGGACGGCAGCGGGGATCGGCACTTCGAGCACGGTCATCACCACGTCGCTCTCGGCGATGCGCTGTTCGGCGGTGTCGACGACTGCTGCGTCCATCAGCTCGTTGGCGCCCATGTCGAGGATGATGAAGTTCTCGCCCTTGTCGTTGAGGATGATGAAGCCGACGCCGGTGGCGCGCTCCGTCCTCGTGGTGACAAGGCTCGCATCGACGCCCTCGGCGGCATAGAGGTCGGTGGCGATGCCGGCCAGCTTGTCGGTGCCGATGATGGCGACCAGTGAGGAACTGGCACCAAGACGGGAGGTCGCCACCGCCTGGTTCGAGCCCTTGCCGCCGGCGCCCATGTCGAAATCGGTGCCGAGCATGGTCTCGCCGAAGATCGGGAGTTTCGGCGCCCGCATGGTCAGGCCGACAGCGAAGCTGCCGACGATTGTAATTCTTGGTGCGGTCTTGGGATTGCTCATCAATGCCTCGTTCAGGACGCCATGGCGCGCGCCAGGATCGCTTCCTCGTTGATGCCGGCTCCGGTCAGTTCGCCGGAAACGCGGCCGTTGCGCAGCACCAGGACGCGTTCGGCGTTCATGATCAATTCGGGGATCTCCGAGGAGATCATCACCACCGCCACGCCTTCGCCGGCGATGCCGCGCAGGATGGCGTAGATCTCGGCCTTGGCGCCGACATCGACGCCGCGCGTCGGTTCGTGCAGCACCAGCACGCGCGGATTGGTGACGAGGCTGCGGCCAAGGATGATCTTCTGCTGGTTGCCGCCCGACAGCGTGCCGAGCTTCTGGCCAAGATGTGAAATGCGCGCGTCGAGCCGGGCGACCTGCGCACGCGCCTCGCGGCGGACGGCGGCGCGCCGCATGAAGCCGGCCATGGAGAAGCGCGGCAGCGAGGCCGAGACGACATTGTTGGCGACGCTCATCGTCAACAGCGCGCCGGCGCCGCGCCGGTCGGCCGGCACCAGCGCCATGCCGTTGCGGATCGAGGCGCGCGGATCGGCGGCGCGCAATTCCTTGCCGTCGATGGTGACGCGGCCACGGCGGCCGCACAGGCCGAACAGGGCTTCGCCCAGCATGTCCTTGCCGGAATCCGGCAGGCCGCCAATGCCGAGGATTTCGCCGGCGCGGGCGCCAAAGCTCAACTCGTCCAGCCCTGGCGCGGTCAGGTTTTCGACGGAGAGCACGACGGGCGCTTCGTGAGAACGGGCCTCGGCCTGCAGCGACCACTGCGCCGCCGTGTCGAGGTCGCGGCCGACCATGGCGCGGATCAGCCGGTCTTCCGACAGGCCGTCATTGTCCATGGTCTCGATGGTGCGGCCGTCGCGCATCACGGTGATGCGGTCGGCAAGGTCGAGCACTTCCTTGAGATGATGCGAGACATAGATGACGGTGACGCCTTCGGCGCGCAATTGCTTGACGATCTCGAACAGGCGTTCGCTCTCGCGCTTGGAGAGTGCGGAATTGGGTTCGTCGAGCACCAGCACGCGGGCGCGCTGGCGGATGGCGCCGGCAATCTCGACCAGCTGCATTTCGGCCACCGACAGGCGCGAGACCTTGGTGTCGGGATCGAGCGTGCCCATGCCGAGACGGGTGAGGGCCGAGCGCGCTTCGCGACGCATTTCGTCGCGCGGCACCAGCGAAACGACGGGGCGCGCCGCCATGTCGGACATCATGATGTTTTCGGCGATGGTCAGCGTCGGGCAGAGCGCCAGTTCCTGGTAGACCACCGTGATGCCGGCGGCGCGGCTGGCCAGCGGCGAGGCGATGGTGGCCGGCTTGCCATCGATACGGATCTCGCCGCCATCTGGCTGCAGGTCGCCGGCGAGGATGTTCATCAGCGTCGATTTGCCGGCGCCGTTCTCGCCGATCACGGCATGAACTTCGCCGGGCCGGAAGGCCACGGAAATGCGGTCGAGCGCCAGCACGCCGGGGAACCGCTTGGTCAGTCCGGAAATCTCGACGATGGGGGCAGGGGGCTGTCGGTCTGTCATTGGCTCGCTGTCTTGTGCACGCGGCCGCCGGTCCATGGGAACCGGCGGCCGTGCTGAGCTGGCTGTTACTTCTTCTTGGCGACCTCGGCGATGTTTTCCTTGGTGTAGACGCCGACGCCGGTGTCGACATTGTTGATCGTCTCACCCTTGAGGAACTTGACGAGCAGATCGACGGCGGCAAAGCCCTGCTTTTCAGGCGCCTGGTCGATCGTGGCGTCGACATTGCCGTCCTGCACCAGCTGCACGGTCTGGTCGAGCAGGTCGAAGCCGACCACCTTGACCTTGTCGGCGGCCTTGTTACGCTCCACCCAGGTGCCGGCGGCGGGCGTCGAGCAGCATTCGAGCGAGAGCACGCCCGTGATCGACGGATTGGCCAGCATGGCGTTCTCGATCGCCGAATAGATTTTCTGCGGGTCGGTGCCGGTGTTGAGCGTCGAGACCACTTCGATGCCGGGTTCGGCCTTCAGCGCCTCGCGCGCGCCCTTTTCGCGGTCGAGCGACCACTGCGCGGCGGCGTCGATGGTGGTGATCATCACCTTGCCCTTGCCGCCCAGCACCTTGGACATCAGCTTGCCGGCCTCGCGGCCGGACTGGACGAGATCCTGGCCGGCGAAGGCGAGGCGCTTGCTCTCGGGGTTGTCGGTGTTGAAGGTGACGACCGGGATGCCGGCGGCGATGACGCGGTCGATCACCGGCGCCAGCGCGTCGGTCGAGACCGAGGAGATCGCCAGCCCGTCCATCTTGCCCATCAGCGTCTCGATCTCCGAGATCTGGCCATCGGCATCGGCGCCGACCGGGCCGATGAATTGGGCGCCGACCTTGTCGTCCTTGGCGGCGCGCTCGACGCCGGCCTTCATGAAAGGCGCGAATTCGTTGGAGACGTCATGGTAGGAGACGTAGATGTCGAGCGGCTGCCCGGCGTCGATCTTGGCCTTGATGCGCGGCGCCAGCGCGAAGTCGGCGAGCTTGGATTCGGCGTGGGCCGAGAGCGGCAACAGGCCGATTGCCGCGGCCAGAATGACGTGTCTGATGTTCATGGATAGTCCTCCCTTTTGGTTCTGGTTGCTTGGGTGTTTTGAAATCAAGCCGTGCGGCGCGTGCTCCATTTGTCGATGCCGACCGCGATGATGATGACGAGGCCGATCATCAGCTCCTGGACGAAGGGCGAGACGCCCATCAGCACCAGGCCGTTGCGCATGACGCCGATGATCAGCACGCCGAGGATGGTGCCGAGGATTGTGCCTTCGCCGCCCGACAGCGAGGCGCCGCCGACGATGGTGGCGGCGATGACGTCGAGCTCCAGCCCGACGCCGGTGCGTCCGGCCTGGCCGCTGGGCAGGAAAGCCATGCTGAGAATGCCGGCGAAGGCGGCAAGAACGCCCATCAGGATGAAGGCTGAAATCTTGACCTTGTTGACGGAAATGCCGGAAACGCGCGCCGCCTTGGCGCTGCCGCCGACGGCATAGACGCGGAAGCCGAAATTGGAGAACGACAGCACCACCCAGGCCAGCACCGCGATGATGATGAAGAACACCAGCTGCATGGGAATGACGCTGAACAGATAGCCCTGGCCCATGAAGGAGAAGGTCTGCAGCACTTCTGGCAGCGCGCCGTTGCGCAAATTGACCGTCACCGGCTGGCCGTTGGTGAGGATGAGGGCAGCGCCGCGCACGATGGAAAGCATGCCGAGCGTGGCGATCAGCGAGGG
This sequence comes from Mesorhizobium shangrilense, assembly GCF_040537815.1. NCBI lineage: Bacteria > Pseudomonadati > Pseudomonadota > Alphaproteobacteria > Hyphomicrobiales > Phyllobacteriaceae > Mesorhizobium > Mesorhizobium shangrilense. The sequence goes on along the minus strand of NZ_JBEWSZ010000011.1, from coordinate 2,760 downwards.
CAGGCGGCCATAGGTGGAGAGCACGCCGTTGATGAGGCCGATGGCGACGCCGGTGAGCAGGCCGGCGCAGATCGCCGGCAGCAGCGCCCATCCGGCGATGATCAGCATGCCGGTGGCGAGGCCCGAAAACGCGTAGGTCGAGCCGACCGACAGGTCGACCTCGCCGGCGATCAAAACGAACGTCATGCCGACCGCCATGATCCCGAGCAGGGAGATCTGGCGTCCGACATTGAGCAGGTTCAGCGATGTCAGGAATCCATCGGTGGCGAAGGACAGGAACAGGCAAAGCACGAGCAGGGCGATGAACACACCTGCCTCGCGCGCCCGCAACAGCCGCGCCAGCGTGAATCGGTCCGTGGCTGGCGCGCGCGCGCCGGTCCTGACCGCATGGGCCATACAGTATCCTCCCTCAGCGTGGCCCACCGGTCCTCACCGGCATCGCCACTCCTTCGTTTCATCGACCGGAGCTGAGCTCTCGGCCCGGCCGATGCATGTGAGCCCCTCAAATCCCGAAGTGATTCAGGATCGGGCCCTATCTCCCTGTTCGGCCATGATCTTTCGAGAAGCCGGATGCGGCTTTCCACAGTCATGGCCGGAGCGCGGGCGTCGCCGCCCATGCAGTATTCTCTGGCGTCAGGACGCCTTGCGGAACGTGCCGGCCGGCACCTTGCGCAGCTCGTCGAAATTTCCGTATTCGCGAACCTTCTTGAACGGCGCGTTCTCGACGGCGTTGTAGGAGCAGATGTAGCCCCAGCGATACGTGTCGGAGCGGTTGGCGTCGGAGCGGTGCAGAAGGTTGCCGTCGAAGATCAGCGCGTCGCCGGCTTCCATCTCGACATAGATGTGCTCGTAGCGCTTCAGCGCGGCTTCCAGATGCTCCTGCTCGACATTGGTCTGGTCGTTCTCGCGGATGTGGTTGAGGCGGCCGAGCTTGTGCGTGCCCTTCAGCACCTGCAGGCAGCCATTCTCGCGGGTCGCCTTGTCGAGCGCGACATAGATGCTCATCATCTCCGGCGCCAGGCAGCCGTAATTGTACCAGTAGCCGAAATCCTGGTGCCATTCCCAGGCGCCGCCCTCGTTGGGCTGCTTCATCGTCATCTTGTGGCTGTAGAGGTAGATCGGCTTGCCGACGGCGTCTTCCGCCAGGTCGACCATGCGCTCGTCGCGGGCCAGCAGTCCGTATTTGTCGTCCTCGGCCTTGGTCCACATCTTGAGAAGGGTGGTCTTGCCCTCCTTGTCACCCTTGGCCATCACGGCGCCGCTCTTGTTTTCTTCCTCGAGCTGCTTGCGGGCGTGGTCACGGAAGTCCTCCACCTCCGGCACGCTGAGCAGACCCCGGCGGATGATGTATCCGTCTCGGGCGTAGATCTCGGCTTCATTCCTGGTCATCGCGAGCATCGTCTTGCCTCCCTCCGCGAACGGGGCTGTCGCCAGCAAGGCGCCGCGAAAGCCCGAAAAATGGGGTTTCCGGCCATTTGCCCGCCGAACGCCCCGGTCTGTTGAAAGCGACCATAGCGGCGCCCGGCAGCGAACAAAATGGACAGCAGGGCACTCGTTTTGTATAAAACGCGCATGACGCAAAAGACGGCGGTTCTCGAGAGTTTCCACTATGTGCCGGCCGCCGGATGGACGCGCACCGCCTTCAGCGTGCTGCGCGCCGGCAAGGTCGCCGCGGCGCGCGATTACCGCATAGAACGGCCAGTCTACCCCGGCCAGGACATCCTCTATTGCCTGTCGGGACGCGGCCATGTGGAGACGCTTGGGCAGCGGCTGGAGGTGCGGGCGAACCAGCTGGTCTGGATGGCCAACGAGGCGCCGCATGTGCATTCCGCCGATCCCGGCGACCCGTGGACGCTGCTGTGGTTCCGGCTGGACGGACCCGACCCGGCGATCCTGCGGCGCAAGCTGTTCGGCGAGGGCGCGTTGCGCACCATGTTCACCGAAGCCACCAGCCCGGCGCCATGGTTCGAGCGGCTGTTCGCTGCATTGCGGCGGCGCGACGCCGGGCTCGACCTGCGCCTCAACCAGCTGGTCGCCGAATTCCTGCTCTTGGTCGACCGCGCGGTGAATGGCGCCGGCAATGACGATCTGCCAAAACCGCTGGCGTCAGCGCTCGACGCCATGCGCGCCGAGCCGGGTTTCGCCTGGACGGCCTTTGACCTCGCCGCCATAACCGGCCTCGGCGCCTCGCAGATGCGGCGGCTGTTCCAGAAACACCTGCGCACCAGCCCGCACCAATGGCTGATGCGCGAGCGGCTGATGCAGGCGCAGTCGATGCTGGTGCAAGGCGAACAGCCGCTGGCCGAGGTGGCGGAAGCCTGCGGCTTCTGTGACGTCTATCACTTCGGCCGCGAGTTCAAACGCTCGGTGGGCATTTCGCCCGCCGCCTGGCGGCGCAGCGAGTTGAGCGCGGCGCCGGGGCGGTGATTTGGGGGTGACGGGGGCGGGGGCGGTTTGCGCCGCATTTCGGACGTAGCGGTTAGTCCCTGAGAGTGAAGCCGACCTGGTCGGTCACCGCATCCTGCGTCTCGCCGTCGTTCTTGCCCATTGGAAGCTGTCTTCGTGGGGGCGAGGAACCCAAGCTTTTCAAGGCCGCGACCCAAATGGTTGGCTTTTTCCTCGCCCCGCCGAAGGTGTGGGAGAGCGACTATCTGGGGTGTCAAGTTGCATTTGCGAACTCGTTGCGCGCGTCGCGTGCTTTTGCATTGAGGATGACGAGAAGTTTTCGGGCGAGAGCGATGCGGATGAGCATTTTGGGCT
>NZ_JBEWSZ010000010.1 GCF_040537815.1 Mesorhizobium shangrilense | reverse complement strand
GGTGAGCTTTACTGCCTACGAACTCATGAAACGCTGCGGCGTTGCGGCCAGCGGTTCGCAAATTCTCCCGGTCATCGTCGGCCACAACGGCCGTTGCATGGCGGTGGCGGCGGCACTCCAGGCACGCGGCTTCGACATCCGCGGCATTCGTCCGCCGACCGTGCCCGAGGGCACGTCGCGCCTGCGCATTTCGCTGACGCTCAACGTCGACGAAGGCGAGATTTCCGCAATGGTCGAGGCGCTCGTTGAGGTGTTGGCCCAAACATGAGCGGAGGCGCCATGACCAAACGCATCGTCATCACCGGAACAGACACCGGCATCGGCAAGACGGTGTTTTCGGCCGGGCTCGCCGGCCTGCTCGACGGCTTCTACTGGAAGCCGGTGCAATCGGGCCTCGACGGCGAGACCGACAGCGAGGTCGTTGAACGACTCTCCGGCCTGCCGCGAGAGCGCGTGCTGCCGGAAGTCTACCGCTTGAGCAAGCCGCTGTCGCCGCATCGTTCGGCCGAAATTGATGGCATCCCTATTGAGGCTGTCGATCTTTCATTTCCGGTCCTACCGACACCGCTTGTCATCGAGGGCGCGGGCGGGCTGATGGTGCCGCTCAACCGCCGCACAAGGTTCATCGACATCTTCGCGCAATGGCGGCTGCCGGTCATTCTGTGCGCCCGGACCACGCTCGGCACCATCAATCACGCGCTGCTGTCGATCGAGGCCCTTCGGGCTCGCTCCATCCCGCTTGCTGGCATCGCCTTCATCGGCGATGAGATGGCCGATACGCAACGGACAATCGTGGAATTCGGCGGTGTGCCGCAGCTCGGCAGGCTGCCGCGCCTCGATCCGCTGACGCCCAAAGCACTAAGGGAAGCGATGATTGCCGGCTTCGACCTCGCTTTGATTGCCGGAGGCGAATGATGTCGCAGTCTCAAGTCTGGCATCCGTTCACCCAGCACGCGCTCGAGCCCGCCATCCCTGAAATCGTCCGGACCGAAGGCGCCTACCTCCACAAGGCCGACGGCACGCGCATCTTGGATGCCATTTCCTCCTGGTGGGTCGTCACCCACGGCCACCGCCATCCCCGCATCATCAAGGCCATCGAGACGACCGCGGCGAGCCTCGACCAGATCATCTTCGCTGGCTTCACCCACGAGCCGGCCGAACGCCTCGCCAGGGCACTTGTCGGCCTCGCTCCGCCCGGCCTCGACTGGGTGTTCTACTCCGACAGCTGCTCGACCTGCGTCGAGGTCGCGCTGAAGATGGCGCTCGGCTATTTCCGCAACATCGGCGCGCCGCGCTCGCGCATCGTCGCCATGGAGCACAGCTATCATGGCGACACGATCGGCACGATGAGCGTCGGCGCCCGCGGCGTGTTCAACGCCGCCTACGAGCCGCTGCTGTTCGAGGTCGACACCATCCCCTTCCCGGCCGCGAGGCGAGAGCAGGAGACGCTGGATCGGTTCGAGGCGGTCACCCGCGACCGGCACGCCGCCGCGCTGATCGTCGAGCCGCTGGTCCTTGGCGCCGGCGGCATGCTGATGTATCCGGCCTGGGTTCTGACCGAATTGAAGAAGATCGCCGAGGCCTCCGGCACGCTGCTGATCGCCGACGAGGTGATGACCGGCTGGGGCCGCACCGGGACCATGTTCGCCTGCGAGCAGGCATCGATCTCACCGGACATCCTGTGCACCTCGAAAGGGCTGACGGGCGGCGTTGTCCCGCTGGCGGCAACGCTCGCCACCGATGCCATTTTCCACGCCCACTATTCCGAGGACCGGAAGAAGACCTTCTTTCATTCGAGCTCCTACACCGCCAATCCGATGGCCTGCGCAGCAGCCCTCGCCAATGTCGAGATCTGGCATGACGAGCCGGTGGCCGAGCGGGTCGCGGCCCTGAGCGCGAGACAGGCCGCCGGACTTCGGCGCTTTGGCGACAATCCCTACTTCGCCGACAGCCGGGCGACCGGCACGATCGCGGCTCTCGACCTGCGCACCGGCTCTGCTGGCTATCTGGCCGAGATCGGGCCAAAGCTGCGCGCCTTTTTCCTCGAGCGTGGGCTGCTGGTGCGTCCGCTCGGCAATGTCCTCTATCTTCTGCCGCCCTATTGCATCACCGACGACGAGCTCGACGGGCTCTATGACGCCATGGAGGAGGCCGGCGAACGCTTCGGCGCGAGACCATGAGCAAGTCGTCGCGCATTCTCGGGTTTGGCCATCACGCGCCTGGGCGCAAGGTGGCGAATGCCGAGATCGAGAGCAATCTCGGCCTCGAGCCGGGCTGGATCGAAAGGCGTACCGGAATCCGCACCCGCTTCTGGGCAACTGACGAAGATACGCTGTCTGGTCTTGCCACGCAGGCTGGCGACATGGCGCTGGCGAATGCCGGTATTGACCGCGGCGACATCGGGCTGCTGTTGCTTGCCACCTCGACGCCCGACCACCTTCTGCCACCCAGTGCACCCCTGGTCGCGCACAAGCTCGGCCTTGGTCGCGCAGGCGCGGTCGATCTGACCGGCGCCTGCGCCGGCTTCATCTATGCGCTGATGTTCGCCGACGGGTTCACCCGCCTGCACGGCAAAGCGAGCCTTGTCATCGCGGCCAACATCCTCAGCCGTCGCATCAATCCGGCCGAGCGCGCGAGCTCAGTCCTTTTCGCCGATGCCGCCGGCGCCCTGGTGATTGGTCCTTGCGAGGACCCCCATCAGGGCATTCTCGGCGCTTCGGTGGATTCCGACGGCTCGCGCTACGGGCTGATCCAGATTCCGGCGGGAGGAAGCAACATCCCGTTCCGTGGCGACCTCGACCTCGCGCAGACCCGCATGACGATGACCGACGGACGCGAAGTGTTCGCGAAGGCTGTCGAGATGATGACCGATTGCTCGATAAGCGCGCTTGCCGCTGCCGGAGTACGACCACAGGATGTCGGCCGGTTCGTGCCACATCAGGCGAATGCCCGTATTTTCGATGCGGTCGGCAGGAACCTCGGCATAGCAGATCAAGCAATCGTGAAGACAATTGCCGACTATGGCAACTCTTCCGCCGCGACCATCCCGCTCTCCCTGTCGCTGGCTCATCAGACGGAGCCTTTTCGGCTTGGCGAGAAAATCCTGCTGGCGGCGGCGGGTGCCGGTCTCAGCGGCGGCGCGCTGGTCGTTGGAATTTAGCCGAGCGACCAGCCGCGGGACTGTTCATACATGACAAACAGGACAATCGAACCAATGCAAAAAAATGGTCGCCGGGCATCCACGTCACCGTGCAACCTCATTCTCTGCGGGCGCTGAGGCATTTGATCCCATAGTAGAAAAGGAGTGAACGAACACATGCAACGGCGCAATTTGATTAGGGGATTCATAACATTGGGCGCATGCGCGATCTGCGCGCGCGCAGGTTTTGCCGACGAAGGCGTCCACTGGAGTTATCAAGGAAAAGGCGGTCCAGAGCATTGGGGGGCGCTCGATGGGGCGAACGCCGCGTGCTCGGCCGGCGCGCAGCAGTCGCCTCTGAACCTGACAAGGGCCATCAAAGCGGATATCTCGCAGATTGGCATCGACTGGAAGGCAGACGGCGGCACGATCGTCCACAACGGCCACACGATCCAGATCAACGTGCCGGAAGGCAGCACGCTCACCCGGGGCGACAGGACCTACGACCTGCTGCAATTTCACTTCCACGCGCCGAGCGAACATCTGGTGGAAGGCAAGACTTTCCCCATGGAGGTACACTTCGTCCATAAGAATCGCGAAGGTGGAGGGCTCGGCGTGCTTGGCGTCTTCCTGACACCGGGCGCGAAAAACGAGGAACTTGCACGCCTCGCGGCAGCTTTCCCGGCTAAGGCGGTCGCCGAGGCCATGGTCGAGGATGTGGATCCGAACGGCCTCCTACCGGCCTCGCTGGACTATTGGAGCTACGAGGGCTCGCTGACGACGCCGCCATGCTCGGAGATCGTCGACTGGATGGTGGCACGCGAGCCGCTGCAGGTTGGCGCCGCCGACATTGACAAGTTCACCGCGCTTTATCCGATGAATGCGCGGCCGGTGCTGGCGCCGAACCGCCGTTTCATCCTGACCACGAGCTGACAGACGAGCCCGCAGCGGATCGCGATGCAGCAACAGCTGTTTCCATAGCATCGCACTCCGCATCCTTGAATGGTTGGACGACTGAGTTCTTGCCTTGAAATCGCCGTCATATTCGGCGCGCGGTTGGTGCAATGGTTTCAGGCCCTGCAGAGGCCGGGCAGCAGTTTCCGATGGAACATGTTTCGCGCGCTAATATCGAGTGGTGCTAGGAGATCAGTGCGTATCGCCTCTCGGCTAACACCTAGATTGACGCAAACGGCCAGCGCCGAAAGTACATTTCACCTTATGGCTGACGCCTGGCCCGCCGTTTCAGTGCCGCCTGGGGCTTAGAGGGTCAGACGCCCGATAGGGTAACGGCACCGAAGTCCATGGCTGCGATATCCTCGAGGATCGGGCTTTGCGTACCTGTCGCGATTTCGTAGACCGTGGCGTCGCTTTCTCGCGGAAATACTTGTCGAAATTATCGGCTAAACTAGGAAGAGGCTGGCGCTCGCCCGGCCAGATGAAGCGAGCCGGGCATGGCCGCGCCGCGCCGGGTGATCTTGACCGGTTCGCCAGCCGCATCTGGGGGCGTGTCGATGGAGAGGAATTAGGCTCCTTGAGCCCGACCCGGCCCGCCGCTTCCGCCGCGGGTTGCTCTCCGCAGCGAGGTCCATCCCGACCAGCAGCAGGTAGTGGCGGCATTTTCATGACAGGATTTCGGCCATGGGGCGTCGAATTCCACTTCCGCGTCGAGTTGGCCTCCGCTCATGCCGATTCGCCGTGCTTACGGGGCAACCCGGTCGAGAAAAGCATCGAATGCGGCAGCGACAGCGCGAAGCACAAAGCGATGCTCCTGCCGCACGCGAATGAAACCGTTTTCGATGTCCACTATCCCGTCCTCGGCCAGCATCGCCAAGCCTTCAGCTGAATCGAGAAAACGGATCGGATCAAATCCGTGGGCGGCACAGATTGCCGGCACATCGGCCTCGAGATCGCACATCAGTCGCTCGATGATTGCGGCTCGCACGCGGTCTTCGTCAGTGAGGCGGTAGCCCTTTGACGTCGCCAGACGGCCAGCTGCGATGTGCCGGGTGTAGGAATCCCTTGTAACCTCGTTCTGGACGTAACCCCCGCCGACACGGCCGATAGCCGACGCGCCGAAACCGATCAGGGTTTTGTAGGTGTCGGCCGAGTAACCTAACGAGTTACGCCTCAGGCGCCCGGTTTTCTGCGCCAGCTCGAGTTCGTCGTCTGGCAAGGCGAAATGGTCGAGCCCGATCTCTCGGTAGCCTGCGGCAACCAGCGTATCGGCCACGGCCGCAGCCTGTTCGGCGCGAGCAGTGCTGTCCGGCAGAGCTGCCTCCTCGATGAGGCGCTGATTCTTTATAAGAGACGGAATGTGCTTGTAGCCGAACACCGCAAGCCGGTTGGGGCGCATGGCGACCGCCGCCGTCGCGGTCTCGACGCAGGACTGCACCGATTGATCCGGCAGACCGAAGATGAGGTCGAAGTTGATGCGGCTTACTCCATGCCGGCGCAGCATTTCGACGGCAGCCGCCGTCTGCGCCTCACTCTGGACCCGGTTGATCGCTTTTTGAACAATGGGATCGAAGCTCTGCACGCCGAGGCTCGCGCGGTTCACGCCCGCTGCTCCCAAGGCCTCGGCCATCTCGGCCGTGAACGTGCGTGGGTCGATCTCGACGGCAACCGTAGCCGTTTTCCTGAACGCGAAGCGGCGGCGCAGGAACTCCATCAGAGCGAGGAACTCAGCTGGCCCGATGAGGGTCGGCGTTCCACCGCCGAAATGCACGTCGCTCACGGGCAGCACCTGCGGCGCTTGCTCCGAGACCAAACGGATTTCGTCGCGCAGCACCGTCAGATAGTTTACGATCGGCGCATCCCGGCGGGTAATGGTGGTAGGGAAGCCGCAATACCAGCACATCGATCGGCAGAACGGAACGTGGAGATAGAGTGACACCGGATCGTCAGCCGGTAGGTCCCTGAGCCATTCCGCATAAGCCTCTGCACCGATCGCCGCGGAGAACTCCGGCACAGTCGGATAGATGGTGTACAAAGGCAGGCGGGCCTCGCGATATTTTGTCAGGATTGAGGTCTGCAACAATTACCGTCCCGTGCTGATAACTATCATCCTTACCGCTGCGCTCTCCTCTGTCTTTGCGCTATGTCAGTCCCTTCCGCTTTCGCGCGCGAACCTTGTATTTCGCCAATGTCAATGCTCACGCGGGCGATGTTAGCTGCAAGCGCCATCGCTTTCCCGCCGAGGTCATCGCGCACACCTTTGGTTTTCGCCGGCAAGCTCGTCGCCTTCCGGCCGACCGACCAGGACGGGTCTTTGATGCCTATTTCCGCCACCAGAAAATCAAAACCATCGACCTCAACGCGTTCCACCCCATAGCATGGGAAACTGTTCGTGAAGTCTTCGCAAGGATCGCAAGCTTCTCGCCCCCTTGCTTGCCGATAAGCGATCCGACAGCGCGGCTGTGATTGGTCGACAGGCCGAAGGGACAGTACCCCTCTGCCCTGCCGGGCATTTCCCCCGCAAGGGGGGAGGCCGGAAGCTTCACTACCGCGTAATCACGATCGAAGGGGGACGGATCTCCCAGCCCTCGCGCTCCAGCTCCGGCGCGCTGTATTCCTCGCTGGGGTAGCCGACGCAGAAATAGCCTATCAGCGTCCACTGCGGCGGCGCGTCCAGGATCGTCGCCATCTCGACCTGATCGAGGATAGAGACCCAGCCCATGCCTATCCCCTCGGCGCGCCCCGCCAGCTACAGGGTGTGGACTGCCATCACGGCTGAATATTCAATTGTGGCAGGCATAGTCAGGCGGCCGAGCCCGTGCCCTTGCTCGGTTGTGCGGGCGGGGAAAAGCGCCAACTGGCAGGGCGCCTCGGTCAGCCGGCAAGCTTCAGGCGCGCATAGAGCGTGGCGCGCTCACCTGCGAACGATGCCAGTGCCTCTGCATTGCAGCGCGCGAAGCTGGCCCTGACGGCGTTGCGGCGCTCCGCGCTCTCGACCAAGACAAAACGCCGGGGTTGGCTCAGCCCGACGGAAGGCGCGATGCTGGCGCGTCGAGCAGCCGCCCGCGCGCCTTCGGGAAGCGGCGCCGGCTGGAATCGCCTGACGTCCCGGCGCCAGTGGAAGAGGTTGACCAGCTGAGCACGAAAATCGTCCGGGAATTCCGGGACTGACGTCATGATTGGCAGCTTCAACGCAATCAATCGCGCCGAGAATTCACATGCGCTGCTGCAAAAACAGAACGGGGCATGCACGGCTTCCGATTCAGAGGCGTTTTACAACGGTTCGTGTCAATCTTCTCCGCCTTGCGAAATCACTTTGTCCGGGCTGATTGGCAAGCTGGTGCAGGGGAGCATGACCAGCTTCGCCACGGCCGAGGCGTGCCCTCCACCCTAACGATGACGCTTACGGCCTCGGGAATGCTCCAAGAATCGCACGCTCGACCTCGCTCGTGAATATTATGTCGGCGTCAGTGGGCATCTCGCCTGACGAACCCAACCGTGCCGCCGCGTGAGGTCTGAATCTCGAGGCTTCAAAACTAACAAAAGCTGTCGCTTATCGAACAGACGAACCATATCCGAAACGTTTGCTTTTCGTGCTCACCTTGACCCTCAAAGCAAAAAAGAAGGAAGCGCGACCAAGGTGCGCCGGCCAATTTGAGTGTAAAGTCGCAGTTACCCCTCGGATGGCACATCACTTGCGCAGTCTATTTTGGAAGCCGTTGTGACGGTCTGCACCCAACTGGCGGAGGTGACCATATCGATTGGCTCAGAAGTGCTGGATTCCCAGGAGCAACTGAAGGGCTTTGACTGAAGATCTGCGTCGAGGTGCAGCGCGCCTAGGCATGCGAGTTGCAGTCATGCGGCCAAACTCTGGTCGACTCTCTATTTATATAGGTGAAGTATGACTTCAATGTTAACGTTGTCAATTACTCAGTATCAAAAAAATCATCTCTCAGAACAATGCGTATGATGTTTGCGATATTCTTGGATACGGTAACTTTGTTCTTGAACTAACGACGGAAGCATCACACTGCGAAGGAACAGCGCGATGCGCATCTCCTTCGATCGTGGGGATAGGGGAAGGGTCCGTTCTTTGACGTCCTGCCCCTCTTTAATCTTTGAACGGAGATCCAGAATGAACATCAAGAGCCTTCTTCTCGGCTCGGCTGCGGCCCTGGTCGCCGTTTCCGGCGCCCGCGCCGCCGACGCCATCGTCCTCGCCGAGTCAGAACCGGCCGAGTACGTCAATATCTGCGACGTCTACGGTTCGGGCTATTTCTACATTCCCGGCACCGAGACCTGCCTGCGCATCGGCGGCTATGTCCTTTACGACATCGGCCTCGGCCATGGCGGATCGTATGACCGCACAAGAACCTCGGATGTGAGGACTGGCAAGGATCAGGGCACATGGCGAAACAACACACGCCTCACGTTCAAAACTTGGACCGGCCAGGGGACCGAACTCGGCACGTTGAAGACCTATACCGAAACCCGCATGAACTTCGGTAACCGCAACGCTTATTCGGGTCCGGACAGTCCTCAGAACTACGCCTCCAACAGAGACATCACGTTGACTTTCGCCTGGATTCAGCTTGGTGGCCTCCGAGTTGGTAAGGACGGGTCGGCCTTCGACGCGTTTGTTGGCTACGCTGGCAAAGTCCTCAATCAGAGGCTTGTTCCGTACGGCGACTTCGATACCAATGTGGTTCAGTACTACTTTGACGCCGATAACGGCTTTTCGGCTGTGGTTTCACTCGAAGAAGGCTCGGGCGTCGCCGGCACTATCGACAGCTATGTTCCGCACGTAGTCGGTGGCGTGAAATACACACAAGGCTGGGGCGCGATCACCGGCGTGGTCGCTTATGACAGCAACTACGAATCGGTGGTTGGCAAGGTCCGCGTCGACCTCGATGTCACCAATGAACTGTTGCTATTCGGAATGTTCGGCTACGGCTCCAATGGCAAGCTGAACGATGATTCCACTAACGCGATCGAAGCTCATGGTCGCGGCTTCTACAAAGTTTGGGGCGGCAACTGGGCTTTCTGGGCGGGCGCCACTTACAAGTTCAGCGAGACAACTTCGTTCAACCTTCAGGTCTCGGGTGATCAGCTCAAGAACTATGGTGTGGCTACAAACGTCGCCTATACGGTCGTTCCAGGTTTCACGGTTACAGCGGAAGTCGACTATGACCACTATGGCTACTTCGGCGTCGGTATGGTCGACCCTTCCAACGTGAACTGGACTGACGCCGACAAAAAGAACAGTGTCGGCGGCATCCTCCGTTTCCAACGCTCATTCTAACGACTGAAAAGCTGCATCTCGGTGGTACGATCGAGCGGGCCAATCCCGCAGCACTCTAAAAAAACATCGCATGGAAGCGAGGCGAGATTGGAAGCCTCGACCTCAGGCCGGACGATGTTCGAGTCTGGTCCTAGACGACTGTGCCCGGCGACGTTCATCGCTCGGACGCCCACAGCCGGGGCCGCGTGAGCTTGTTTCGGTCGTGCAAGGAAAGTCGCAAGGTCACCGTCGGCTCAGAGACAATGACATTGCGCGCGGGCGAAGCCAGAGGCTCGTGACCGATCAGCCGCACTCCTATGCTGCTGCGGACGATCAGGCCGTTTCGTTTCGATGGGCTGTGCTCGAGTGTGAAGGATCCCTGATGCGCGAAATCTCCGTCCATCCGACTGCGGGCGAACCGCCCGTCACCGTCTACGGTCCGTCCGGGCCGTATACCGCCCCGACCGTCGAAACCAATATCGAAAAGGGCCTCGCCCGGCTTCGCCACGAATGGATTACGGAGCGCGGCGATGTCGAAGCCTATGACAGCCGCCATGTCCGGCCCGAAGACAACGGATTCGCGGTGGGCGAGCGCCTGACTCCGGAATTTCCGCTCCGCGACCGGCCGCTCAGGGCCAAGGCCGGCAAGGCGGTGACGCAGCTTGCCTATGCGCGCGCAGGCATCATCACACCCGAAATGGAGTTCGTCGCCATCCGCGAGAACCTCGGCCGCGAGATCATGCGCGGCAAGCTGTCGCGCGACGGTGAAAGCTTCGGCGCGCATTGCCTCGCTTGAATTGTTCCTGGATGTTAAGCCGTTGCCTCATCTGATTTGCTCCCCGCCTTTGTGTGGCAGGAGCAAATCAGATGAGGCAGGTCAGCATGGCGACGCGGGATGAGCTGGTGAGCGCGGTAACGGAGCGCTACGCCCGAAGCGGCAGGGCAGGCAAGTCGCGCATTCTCGATGAGTTCGTGGCGGTGAGCGGCTTTCACCGCAAGCATGCGATGCGCTTATTGCGTAACGTACCGCAGGTGGGCCGTTCGGGGCCGCGGCCGGAGCGGCGGCTTTATGACGATGCGGTTGGTGAAGCGCTGATCGTGCTGTGGGAGGCCTCGGACCGGATCTGCGGGAAGCGGCTGAAAGCGTTGGTGCCGATCCTGGTCGAGGCGATGGAGCGTCACGGGCATCTTCAGCTTGCGCCGGAAATCCGGACGCGCCTTTTGGCGAGGAGTGCGGCAACGATCGACCGTGCGCTGCGCGCGGTCCACGAGACCGCAGTTGGCGGCAAGCGGCGCCGGCCCGCGGCATCCTCGGCGCTGCGGCGGAGCATACCGATCCGCACCTTCTCCGACTGGCAGGATCCACCGCCCGGCTTTGTGGAGGCCGACCTGGTGGCGCACAGCGGCCCGGTGACGAGCGGCAGCTTTGTGCAGACGCTGGTTCTCACCGACGTTGCGAGCGGATGGACGGAATGCGCGCCGTTGCTGGTGCGCGAGCAGAAGCTGCTGAGCGAGGTGCTGACGGAATTGCGGCGGCTCCTGCCGTTCGACCGTCTCGGCTTCGACACCGACAATGACAGCGTGTTCCTGAACGAGACGGTGCGCGATTATTGTCAGGACGCCGCTATCGCGTTCACGCGCTGCCGGCCGTACCGCAAGAATGATCAGGCTTTTGTCGAGCAGAAGAACGGTGCCGTGGTGCGCCGCATCGTCGGCTATCGCCGGCTTTCGCGCTTGCGGACCGTAGCGGGCAGCGCCGTAGCCCCAGCCGCTACACGAATGGATGCCATCCAGGACATGACAGGTCGTCGTGCTTTCGCTGACGCCAATTCGCGAGGCACCGAATTCTTGTCAGCTTCATAAATCCGTTGTGACGATTTCGTACGTGAACGGGACGGTTTTGTTTTGAGACCGCCCTGGAACAGGATGGAAAAAATGTCCAAGCTCCCCGGCAAGACCGAAACGATCGAAACCGCCGAATTCCCTGCCTTCGACACGTCCAAGGCTACCGAGCAAGTTCACGCTGTTGTCGACCAGGGCCTTATCATCGTCGCGTGGAATGCGATCGTTTCCGGAAAACGCGACTGAGGCTTTGCTCAGTCCACGCAGAGGGGCAGCTTCACGACTTCGGCGTAGGAGAAGCCCTCCTCGGCGGCGTGCTCGATTCAGACGGGATGGGTGGGGACTTCTCCCCACCCTGTCACCTGAGACGCGCACTCAGTACAAAGCGCGGGGTGAAGATGCGGGCTGGTGGTAAAGAAATGGTTAGCCTCATCGTGGCACCTCGTAGGGCACTCTGGCGATCTCAAGGACTCAGTAGCGGTGTATCCCGCGTCCGAGCCATTCATGGGCGACAATAATGAACTCAATGCCACCCATCGAGCGATGCCGCACCACGCTTTGTTAGGCCATCGGCCAAGCTGATGTGGTGCGCAGCGCGCTGGACCATTGCCTTTGGGCCCTTCACTCCGGCATGGGTAACGAAATCGAGTGCCGAGCAGAGATGTACGTCAATCAAGTCGAGCAGCTCTTCCGCAACGCCGGCTATGGCTTTGATCGTGGAGTCCAAATATTAAGGCGAGTCACGGAGAGGGTTGGTCGCGTTTGCCACCCGCCCCGGCTCCCAATCGCGCCAATGGGTCGGGTGAATGTCGATCCGGGCGCCAATCATAGCATTCGTCCAACCGTCCCGCACCTTCCTGCAAGCAAATACAAGCGCGTGTTCGCCATCCGCGTCAAAGACGGCCAGTTCGAGGTTGCGACCAAACGGAGCGCTTAGGATTGGCTTCCACATTTCCCCATGATCTACAGAAGCAGGAAGCTCCGCCTTGATCTGAATCATGCGCGAATTGCTCATTGTAACGGCGGCGTGACCGCAGCTCAGTCTCGCCCGGGTGTGGAAGCGCAGCGGCCGTCCTATCGGGATGGACCGGCTCCTCGATCGAGTGGGAAGCTACTCACTGTTACCTGCCGGACTAAGCATCGGCGCGAGGGGCGGCGTGATCACATAAGGATCTATCTTTAGTCCGACGTTTTGGCGATCCCTTATCCCTGCCTGGTCTCCCGGGTCTGACCGGCCGCAGATCGTCGCCGCGGCCCGAATGCGCTTGACAAGCTAGCGCCGGCCCGTTCAATTCGACCCATTCACCAGGGGAGTCCCGGCAAGGGGCTGAGATACTGCTGGCTTTCGCGGCGCAGTGACCCGTTGAACCTGATCCAGTTCATACTGGCGTAGGGACGGTGCAAGCGCTTTGCGGGAGTTTACGCCCGAGGTCCTGTTTCGGCAGGACGACCAGAGCGTCTTTTCATCCTTCCGGCACAGAACTGGGTCTCCAATGCATGAGCAAAGGAGCCTCAAGATGAATGCCCTCACCCCCGCCGTGTCGACGGGACCACTGCCTGCCTCACGGAAAATCCACAAGCTCGGTACCATCCACCCGCACATCAAAGTGCCGATGCGCGAAATCTCCGTCCATCCGACGGCCGGCGAGCCGCCTGTCATCGTCTACGATCCGTCCGGCCCCTATACCGACCCGACGGTCGAAACCAGCATCGAGAAGGGCCTTGCCCGGGTTCGCCATGAATGGATTACGGCGCGCGGCGATGTCGAAGCCTATGATGGCCGCCATATCCGGCCGGAAGACAATGGATTTGCGGCGGGCGAGCGCCTGACATCGGAATTTCCTGTTCGCAACCGGCCGCTCAGAGCCAAGGCGGGCAAGGCGGTGACACAGCTTGCCTACGCACGCGCCGGCATCATCACGCCCGAAATGGAGTTCGTTGCCATCCGCGAGAACCTCGGCCGCGAGATCGCCCGCGGCAAGCTGCCGCGCGACGGTGAAAGCTTCGGCGCCGCTATTCCCGATTTTGTCACGCCGGAGTTCGTTCGCGAAGAGGTGGCGCGGGGCCGGGCAATCATTCCAGCCAACATCAACCACCCAGAGAGCGAACCGATGATCATCGGGCGCAATTTCCTGGTGAAGATCAACGCCAATATCGGCAATTCCGCCGTCACCTCCTCAATGGCCGAAGAGGTCGAAAAGATGGTCTGGGCGACCCGCTGGGGCGCCGATACGGTGATGGATCTGTCGACCGGCCGCAACATCCACAACACCCGCGAATGGATCGTACGCAATGCGCCGGTGCCGATCGGCACGGTGCCGCTTTACCAGGCGTTGGAAAAGGTCGGCGGCGTTGCTGAGGACCTGACCTGGGAAGTCTACCGCGACACGCTGATCGAACAGGCCGAACAAGGGGTTGACTATTTCACCATCCATGCCGGCGTGCGGCTGCATTACATCCCGCTGACCGTCGACCGGGTCACGGGTATCGTCTCGCGCGGCGGGTCGATCATGGCCAAATGGTGCCTGCACCATCACCGGGAGAGCTTCCTTTACGAGCATTTCGCGGAGATCTGCGACATCTGCCGCGCCTATGACGTCTCCTTTTCGCTCGGCGACGGCCTTCGTCCTGGCTCGATCGCCGATGCCAATGACGCGGCGCAATTCGCCGAGTTGGAAACGCTCGGCGAACTGACGAAGATCGCCTGGGCGAAGGATTGCCAGGTGATGATCGAGGGGCCCGGCCATGTGCCGATGCACAAGATCAAGGAGAACATGGACAAGCAGCTCGCCGTCTGCGGCGAGGCGCCGTTCTATACGCTGGGGCCACTGACGACCGACATCGCGCCGGGCTATGACCACATCACCTCAGGCATCGGTGCTGCCATGATCGGCTGGTTCGGCACCGCTATGCTCTGCTATGTCACGCCCAAGGAGCATCTCGGCCTTCCCGATCGCAACGATGTCAAGATCGGCGTCATCACCTACAAGATCGCCGCCCATGCCGCCGATCTGGCAAAGGGCCATCCCGCGGCGAAGGTCAGGGATGATGCCCTTTCCCGCGCGCGCTTCGAGTTCCGCTGGGAGGACCAGTTCAACCTGTCGCTCGATCCCGAAACCGCGCGCTCCTTCCACGACCAGACCTTGCCTAAGGAGGCGCACAAGGTGGCGCATTTCTGCTCGATGTGCGGGCCGAAATTCTGCTCCATGCGTATTTCCCACGACATTCGTGCCGAGGCACAGAAAGAGGGCATGGCGGCGATGGCGGCGAAATACCGCGAGGGCGGCGATCTCTACATGCCGGCTGACGAGACCGGCGCACCACTCATGCAAGGGGCGCCTGAGCCGTCATGAGGGTGCTCGTCAAGGGGGCCGGCGTCGCCGGCCTCACCGTCGCCTTCGAACTCGCCACTTGCGGCGTGTCGGTGACCGTTACCGAGACCAGGCAGATCCTCGGTGGCAATGCGTCGTGGTTCGCCGGCGGCATGCTGGCGCCATGGTGCGAGCGTGAAAGCGCCGAGCAGCCGGTGCTGGATCTCGGGCGTGACGCCGCCGACTGGTGGGATGCGGTACTACCAGGCCAGGTGACACGGGCCGGAACGCTGGTCGTGGCGGCGCCACGTGATGCCGGCGAGCTGGACCGGTTCGCCAGTCGCACTTCGGGGCATCGGCGTGTTGATGAAGACGAAATTGCCATCCTGGAGCCCGACCTCGCCGGCCGTTTCCGGCGCGGATTGCTGTTTCCCGATGAAGCTCATCTCGACCCGCGCCAGGCGATGGTGGCACTTCATGACAAGCTCGCAGCCATGGGTGTCGACTTCCATTTCGGCGCCAACGCCGGGGATGCTTCCGGTTTCGATCGTCAGATCGACTGCACGGGAATGGCCGCAGCCGATGACAGGCTGCGCGGCGTTCGCGGCGAAATGCTGATCGTGCGCACGCCCGATATCTCGCTGTCGCGCCCGGTCAGGTTGCTGCATCCGCGCTTTCCACTCTATGCAGTGCCGCGCACCGACCACCGTTTCATGGTTGGCGCGACGATGATCGAAAGCCAGTCCGCCGAACCAGTCACGGCGCGTTCCATGATGGAGCTTCTGGGTGCCGCCTATGCCCTGCATCCGGCCTTTGGCGAGGCCGAGATCGTTGAAACCGGTGTCGGCGTCCGTCCAGCCTTTCCCGACAACCTGCCGCGCGTCGAAACCAACGGTGAGATCATCGCGATCAACGGGCTCTATCGTCACGGTTTTCTCCTCGCCCCTGCCATGGCGCGCCAGGCTGCCGACCTGGTTTTCAAACAAGACAGAACCAAGGAGCTTGCTCATGAGACTGACCGTCAACGGCGAAGCGCATGAGCTTGCCGCCACCACGCTGGCCGAACTGCTTGCCGCGCTCGACTATGAGGGCGACTGGCTGGCAACGGCCGTCAACAGCGACCTCGTGCACAAAGCCAAGCGGGCGGAATTCCAGCTGAGCGACGGTGACCGGATCGAAATCCTTTCGCCCATGCAGGGGGGCTAGATCATGTTCGATCTTCTAGGAACGAACCTCTCCTCTCGCCTGCTTCTAGGCACCGCTCAGTATCCGTCGCCGGCCATCCTTGCCGACGCGGTCAAGGCAGCCAGAACCTCCGTGGTGACCGTCTCGTTGCGCCGCGAGATGGCAGGCGGCAGGGCCGGCGAACAATTCTGGTCATTGATCCGATCGCTCGGCGTAAAAATCCTGCCCAACACTGCTGGCTGCCACTCCGTCAAGGAAGCGGTTACGACCGCGAAAATGGCGCGTGAGGTCTTCGGCACAAATTGGATCAAGCTCGAAGTGATCGGCAACCACGACACGCTGCAGCCCGACGTGTTCGGCCTGATCGAAGCGGCCCGCATCCTGTGCGAGGACGGTTTTGCGGTATTTCCCTATACCACCGACGACCTTGTTGTCGCCGAGCGGCTACTTGGGGCGGGCTGCAAGGTCTTGATGCCGTGGTGCGCGCCGATCGGCTCCGCCCTCGGACCGATCAACATCATGGCGCTGCGCTCGATGCGCGGGCATTTTCCTGGCGTCCCGCTGATTGTGGATGCGGGGCTTGGGCGTCCGTCGCACGCGGCAACCGTCATGGAACTCGGCTTTGACGCCGTGCTCCTGAACACAGCGGTCGCCAAGGCGGCCGATCCAGTCTGCATGGCGCGTGCGTTCGGCAAGGCGGTCGAGGCCGGTCGTGAGGCCTTTTGCTCGGGCATGATCGAGCCGCGCGACGTCGCCGTGCCGTCGACGCCGACGATCGGCAGGGCGGTTTTCTCATGAAGCTCGATCCGTTCTACCTGATCGTCGACAGCGCTGCCTGGATCGAACGGCTGGCACCGCTCGGCGTCAAGCTGGTTCAGCTTCGCATCAAGACCATGGATGATGCCGGGCTGCGCGCCGAAATCAGCAAGGCGAAGGCCCTGTGCGCCGAGCAGCAATGCCAGCTCATCGTCAACGACCATTGGCGCCTGGCAATCGAGGAAGGTTGCGACTTCGTGCATCTCGGCCAAGAGGATTTGCAGACCGCCGACCTTTCGCGGATACGGGCAGCCGGCGTGAGGCTCGGACTGAGCACACATGATCATACCGAACTGGAAACGGCGCTGGCCGCCGAGCCCGACTATATTGCGTTGGGGCCTGTCTATCCCACGATCCTGAAGAAGATGAAATGGGCGCCGCAAGGGATAGAACGGATCACAGAGTGGAAGCGCCGGGTCGCACCGATTCCCCTGGTCGCCATTGGTGGCCTCAACCCGGACCGGCTCGACGGTGTCTTTGCGGCCGGTGCGGACGGTGCGGCGGTGGTCACCGACATCACGTTGAACGACGACCCTGAAGCGCGCACGCGAGAATGGATCGAAAAGACAGACCGATGGCGCTGAGGCGAGAACCGCATGTGCTGGTCGTCGGTGGCTCGGACTCCAGCGGGGGTGCCGGAATTGCTCGCGATATCGAGACCATCGCTTCCTTTGGCGTGCGCACCTGCCTTGCGGTCACCGCGCTCACGGTGCAGACGCACGAAGCTGTCCTGGAAATCCACCCTATTCAACCAGGTCTGGTCGCCGATCAGATGCGCGCTGGGCTGGAGGCCAATAAGGTGGCGGCCGTCAAGATCGGCATGCTCGCAACGGCTGAGATCATCGCTGCCGTTGCTGCCGTGCTGCGCGAAAATCCGCAGGTGCCTGCGGTACTCGACCCGGTGCTGGCCTCCACCTCAGGCCGGGCTCTGCTCGAGGCGAGCGCGATCCGCGTCATGACTGGTAATATGATGCCGCTTTGCCGTCTGGTGACACCCAATCTCATCGAGCTGGCCCTCCTTGTCGGCACAGAGCCGGCAGCGGATGAGATCGGTGCATTGCGGCAAGGACAACAATTGTTGGCGGCGGGGTTGCAGGCGCTGCTGATCAAGGGCGGCCACGCATCGGGGCCTCGATCAACCGATATTCTGTTGCGCTCCGATCAAGAGCCAATCCGCCTCGACACACCGCGCCTTGCGGCATCGATGCGCGGGACGGGATGCATGCTGGCCAGCGCGATTGCCGCGCATCTGGCGAATGCGAGATCACTTGAAGACAGCGTGCGCAAAGGCAAAGGATTTGTTTTCGAGAAGCTGAAGAAGAACGCAGCCAGATGACAGCGACTCGCTCCATGTGCACCTATGCTCGGTCGGGTGATCGCGGACAAGCTGGTTGTCGACTATATCGAAGTTCATGGAGCGTTCGCACAACAGGTGCGAACCCGGGACGTCGTCCGGGTGTCGTCAGGCTCTCCCGTCCGGCTGAACCTCAGCCTTCTTCACGGCGCGAATACTCCTGAGGCTGCTCGGGTTCTCGCCAGGAGACAGCTGCTCTGAGGACGGCCCACGCAGTCTTCGCGGAGATGGTTGATCACGGCAAGGCATTCGTGACGGTTCCTTGCGTCGACGACTTCCGGTCACTGAAGGATGAACTCTCGTCCGCAGGAGTGATCGCAAAGGTTCATGCGCCGCGGCCGATAAGCGTCCGCGAAGTCCGGGATCGCACGAAGCTCTCCCAGGAGGCATTCTCCGTGAGGTAATGGCCTCGATCTGGCAACGCTTTGAACTTTGAGCAAGGTCGCTCGGAACCGGATGCAGCGGTGAATACGCTCCTCTGACCATTGCCCGGAACCCGGAAGCAGTCGAAGAATCCCTCGACATGAAGGACGAAGTGGCTACCCCGTCGCCTTAGGGAGGGCCGTCGGAACGGCCACTCTAGCGTGCGGCTATTCGGCCGCCAACGCGATGGCCGACCGCCGCGCGCGGGAGGCAGCGCCAGTATCCGCGGAATGAGCGGATCCGGCTGCCTGTACCGCCGTCCCGTCAGCCGTTCCTCGCCTGCCTAGCTTATAGTCGCGGGGTGAAGCATCAACCCGTCAGTCGGCCATGAGCGCGCAATCGCGCGGCTAAGCACTTGCCATGCAACCGCTGTGGCAGTCCTTCCCTGATGGTTTCCCAATCCGGTCTCGGCAGATGCTTGGGGAGCCCGTTCCAGTGTGTTCTCGATCCCTTCAGTGTCGTCTCGCGATCTTCGATCGGATCGGGGGCCCGCCCTTCGGTCTGAATGCTTCATGGGTAGGGCAGCCCGACCTGAGGTGAATATGCGGAATCCATCCATCATGTGGATGCGTACCGATCCGAACAATCGATTTGTTAATTTCGCTTCTCGAGAGCTAACCCTTCTAGTCAGGAATCTTGGGGCTCTGGACGTCGGCGCTGGCCTAACGAAGCAAGGGGGCCGCATGTTGGAGAATCGATGCGCAGAGAAATCGCAGGCGGGGTTGGGCCGGCCGACCGTCAGTTTCGGCCCGTCAACAGGCCTCCACATGCTCCTATCCGCGACTATTGCAGGCGTGCGGCTTGCATGCTCCTGCGACTACCCATCCGAAAGAGCGGTTACGAATACGGCCACGAGTTGCGCGACTTCTGCTGTCGCCCGGCCCCATAGCCGACGGTGACGTGCTCGATGGATTCTCCTACTTTGATTATGAGATGAAATGCGAACGCTGCTGGTTGACCATCATTCCGATCTTGCACGCGCGGTGCGCGTTGCGCTCGCGGATAGCGGCTTCGCCGTTGATGTAGCTTGTACTCTGGAACAGGCGTCTAGTGCATTTCATTGCGCGAGTTATGAAATTCTCCTGCTCGAGTTGGCTCTGCCTGATGGCGATGGCTTGGACTGGCTGAGACAGCTAAGGAGCGAGGGGCATTCAGTTCCTGCCGTCATTATGAGTAGCTTCAACGATATCGAGAAGCGAATTGCCATTTTCAACGGTGGCGCGGACGATTTTCTTCTCAAACCCGTCTGTCCTGTTGAGCTCATCGCCAGAATGAGAGCCATTCAGCGCCGGTCGATACAGATCACCGACCCCATCCTTGTATTTGGCAATCTCAACTTCGACCCGATCGGCCGACAGGTTTCCGTTGCGGGTTGTCCGCTGACGATCGCACGCCGCGAACTATGTATTCTAGAGCATCTGCTTAGTCGTGCAGGCCGCATCGTGCCGCGTGAGCAGATGGAAGGTCACCTCTATTCGTTCAACGACGAGGTATCTACCAACGCGCTTGAAGTCGGAATCTATCGCTTACGTAGACATCTGAGTGGGTCAAGTGCAACGCCACGGATCAAGACCGTGCGTGGCATTGGTTACATTCTTGAATTGCCTGACGCGGCATCCGCATAGTTGGTCGAATGTGAAAGAAAAGACTGTCTTGAAAATGGTTCCAACTCGTCATCCTGGCACCAATCGGCGGCCGACTCTCATCGACGGTTCGAGAGCTACCGTTTGTCCTTACTTGGGCCCTCTCCTCTGCGCGCTCATGCTGTTATCTCCACTTTCTGCCGTGGCCCAAAACAACGGGGATAAAGGGGCGCCACGTGCCGCTTCCAATAGCATCAATGCCACGCTCAACCTTTCCTCTTCGCTCGGCAAGACAGTTCATCTGCCCGCGGCAGCCGCGACCATCTTTGTTGCCGACCCGACGATCGCGGATTATCAGGCACCCTCGAACAAAACCATCTTCGTCTTTGGCAAGAAATCCGGGCGGACCAGCCTATTCGCCTTGGACGACAACGGCGAGGCTCTCGCCGAGTTGCAAATTGTCGTCACGCAACCGATCGGGGATCTGCGGGCCATGTTGAGGGATCAGGTCGGCGACTATCCAATCCGCGTCAAGTATACCCCGCGCGGCGCAATCCTTAGCGGTACAGCGCCCGATGCCGAAGTCGTCGACACTGCGAAAAGAGTCACTGAGCAATTTCTCGGTGACGGTGGGCAGGTCGTCAATAACATCAAGGTCGTTGGGTCCTTGCAGGTTAATCTGAGTGTGCGCGTAGCGGAGGTCTCCCGTAGCGCCATGAAGGAACTCGGTATTAACCTGTCCGCCTTCGGTCAAATCGGCAATTTCAAAGTGGGTTTGTTACGCGGCGGCGGAGGTGCTGGCTCTGGTGCGGCTAATGGTGGCGGTACGGCAGAAATCGGATTCAACAATGGCAATATCAGCGTCGGCGCGGTTCTCGACGCGCTCGCCAAGGAGCACATCGCTTCCGTCTTGGCGGAGCCAAATCTCACTGCGATGTCCGGTGAAACCGCCAGCTTCCTCGCCGGCGGCGAATTCCCCATTCCTGTCCCGCAGGAAAATGGGCAAGTCTCGATTGAATTCCGTCACTTCGGCGTCAGCCTTGAATTCGTGCCAACCGTTCTCAACAACAACCTAATCAACATTCACGTAAAGCCCGAAGTCAGTGAACTATCGTCACAAGGTGCCGTTCAAATCAACGGTATCTCCGTGCCGGCAGTTTCCACGCGGCGTGCCGACACAGTCGTCGAACTCGCCAGCGGGCAGAGCTTTGCAATTGGCGGTCTCATCAGGCGTAACGTCAACAATGACATCAGTGCTTTTCCCTGGCTTGGCGAAATGCCGATCCTTGGCGCCCTGTTCCGTTCGTCCTCATTTCAAAAGGAAGAGTCGGAACTGGTTATTCTGGTTACGCCTTACATCGTAAGGCCAGGCTCCAGCCCCGACCAGATGAGCGCACCCACGGACCGGATGGCACCAGCGTTGGACGGGGGGGGCACTGTGACGAATTCGCCGGCAAGTCCGCCGCGAGGCCGCGCTACTGCCCGCACCGGTGCGCCAGGCGCCAAGGGCAGTGCCGGCTTTATCATCGAATAGCTGTGGTCGAATGACGTTGCGGATCAAAGTTCTCCTGGTCGCTCTTACGGCAAGCCTAAGTGGCTGCGTAAGCCCGCCGATCTATGTCGAGCCATCGACCCCGATCCTTATCCGGCAGGAGACCTCCGTCCTGATGTTAGAGAGTCTTCGCGCTTCGGAACGGCAGCGTTTGCGTGTTTTCCTTGAGAGGGCCAGTCGCGGACGGCGCGATGCGCTTCATCTGCTTATCAGCGGGTCGCCCCGGCTCAGCGCAGAGACAATCCATCAGGCCAGGCAGATGGGCATCGATGCGTACAACATCCATTTGCTCGACCAACACGGGCGCGCAGTGCGGATAGAGGCGATTGTCTATCATGCCCGCCCCCCTGTCTGTCCGTCGTTTTCCAGTCCGTTGCTCAATGACAAGTCCTTCGACCAGACGCTTGGCTGTTCGACACGCCATAACCTCGCGGTAATGGTCAACGATCCACGCGATTTGTTCGACAACAAGGCTGTCAAGCCAAGCGATGGTGATCGTGCTGCCATACCAGCTGCCAAATACAGGACATTCACGACGGACAAAAGTGGCGACTGATGCCAAGTCCTTTCGTCTTCGCCCGGTAGACTCTGGCACCTCCTCAAGCACGCACCATCGCGGATCCGTAGCATTTGGCGACGAGTCAATGCACGATCGTCGCCTTATCGACGTCATTGACCTTCGACGACCCAGATGGGTAACAGGCTGCCGCCTCACCTCACTACGGCGCTTTGAGTGGGCGCGGCGCTGGCGACTTTGCTTGGTGAAACAGCCGTCACTGTCCGCTGATGGTGTGGCGGATTCGGGACGGTTCCCCCAAGCACCCTTTTGGCGATGGGGACGACGGCAACAGCACTGAGCGGCGATCTTTGTTGGCGGGGTTTTGAAGGCTTCGCGTGTCCTGAAGCGCGGCGACTTGGTTCAATGGCCAGGCGGCCTCGATCGCGGCTGCGTGGCCGCGCGCCGCGCGCCACGCGGCGGGTGTTGCGGGTCTAATACCAAAGGTTCTGAGGGCTGACTCTCTAGGGGTATCCGCCGCGATTGATCCGTGATTCCTTGTCGCGAGGAGGATTCGGGCGATGGGATCAGCGGTGAAGATTGCTTCGGCGACTGGCGAAGGTGGCGAATGACGTCAACCAGAGCAGGCGCTTGTTGTCGCTGGCTGGGGTCATGGACGGGATGAGCCGGGAAGATGCTGCACGGATCGGCGGCATGGACCGCCAGACGCTGCGGGACTGGGTGCATCGCTTCAACGAGGATGGCCCTGACGGACTGAAGGATGCCTGGTATGGCGGACCCACGCCGCGCCTGTCGCCGGAACAGAAGGCCGAACTGGCGCAAATCGTCGAGACGGGACCGGACCTGGCGGTTGACGGCGTGGTGCGCTGGCGGCGCATCGATCTGCAGCGCGTCATCGAGGATCGTTTCGGCGTCGCCTATCACGAGCGCTACGTGGGCAAGCTGCTGAAGGAACTCGGCTTCTCGCACATGAGCGCGCGGCCGCGCCATCTGGCGCAGAATGCCTGGATCGTGGAGAGTTCAAAAAAACTTTCCGCGCACGCTAGCCGCCCACCTCGCCGACCTGTCGAAGGGCAAGCCCGTCAAGGTGTGGTTTCAAGATGAAGCCAAAATTGGCCAGAAGAACGGTGTCGTGCGGCAATGGGCGCGCCGTGGCACGCGGCCCAGGCAGCCCGCCGACCAGCGCTATCAAAGCGCATACCTGTTCGGCGCCGTCTGCCCGGCGCGCAGCAAGGGAGCAGCCCTGGCGCTACCGTTTGTCGACACCGCGGCTATGCAGCTTCACCTCGACGAGATCAGCCGCCATGTGGCGCGCGGCGCGCACGCCGTGCTGCTGCTCGACCGGGCAGGCTGGGACACGACCGCCAAGCTGAAAGTGCCGAGAAAGGAGGCCCCCCATCTTCACGGGCGCTGCACCTCATCAGTATGGTCGCGCTGTGCGCAACTGATGGTCCCGTAAGGCACCTTTCCTTATCGAGCAGGTCCTCGTCCCGATCGTGAAGCTGGATGGCATCGTCATCATGGACACCTTGCCGGCGTACAAAGCAGCCGGTGTCCACGGCGCGATCGAGCTGGCCGGCGCGACGCTCAACTTTCTGCCGCGATCCAGGCGGTGTAAAACACGGCTGGCAGTCGCTGGCGAGACGGCCGGCCTCAGCGGCGATCTGTTTGCCCGTCCAGCGCTGGCGGCGCAGCCGTTCGATGGTCTCGATACGCTGCAGGCGTCTGCCCGCTTTCGACCCGCCTTACAATTCGCTCTCGAACGCGTAGCGTCAGCCGGCATCTTATGGACGGTCATCCGGTCCTCCGAGAATCACTGAAGCTTCGACAACCTCAGCTTTCCCGGTTTGGGCCGGATGGACAACCTAGTGAAAAGCTCACAGCGAGATCGCGACCTTTCGATCTTCCCAGGCGCTGCTCAGATCTGCGCGGTGAAGGCAAAGCTTACGCGGCAGCTGATTGATAGAATGGACGAATCGCGCCGAGGAAGCGCACATTTGTTTGTCAGGCCACGTTCTGGGATAATGGCGCGCCCATCTGGCTGGGCAGGCCGGCGGCTTGCACAGGGTCGGCCGCAAGGCGTGCTTGGAGGTTGTTCATGTAGCCTTCTGCATAGTACTGCGCCGTGGAAAGCGGCAGATTGACGCCGGCCGTCAAGGCCTCTTCCATCGCCTCCTTGATGAGCCCGTTGCGAATTGCCAGTTTGACCTCGGGGCCTGCGACAAGGCCGACAGCCTGCGCCGCGACATTTAGGCCAGCTTCTTCCAGCGCCCGCTTCATATTGCCTCCGCTAATGGCTGTATGCAGGAGATTCGCTGCTTGCGACTCGCTCTCGAGAACCATCGATGCAAGATCGGCCACTTGTCCGATGCCCGGAATGAAGCTGAGCACTCCCACCGCCGTTGCAGCCCAGTCAATCGCTTGAGCCTCCACCTTGAGCACAGAGTCGACTACGTGCATTAAGGCTCCGCCGTTCTTTTTGGATGACTTGATATCAGGCTGGTCCGCCAGGCCCATCCTCATGTCCGCGACAGCGTCCTGCTCTGCAGCGGTTTCAGGCATGTGGGTCTTTGGCTGCTGAACGGTGCGGTTCGCAGACGACATGTTTGTGTAGAAACGGGCAAAGTCTTTTTTGCTGACGTTGCCGGAATCGACCGTATGTCCGCCGCCGAAGTCGAAGAACCCATTATGGGTCGTATAGCCCGTAATCGAATTGTTCAGCAGACCGAACAAAAGAGGATCTGAGAGGAGTTGCGAGGCAGTTTGCCGTACTTTCGGATCGAGGCTCTTGTTGTCTGCCATGCTCGCCAGCTTGTCACGAGTGAGGTCACCGCCTCCAAAGAAGGCGTCCTGATGGCTGTTAATCGTCTTGAGCGTATCCAGCTCGGTTCGCGTGAGGCTCATTGACGATGAAGCGGCTTGCAGGAAGTCCTCTTTGTGGACCCTGTCTGTCGCACCACCGCACAACTGCTTCCAGGCATCCGGGTGGTTGAGGAAGTATTGAGCAGCCGCAATGACCTGGGGCGGACATTTGTCGGTTTTCGCTTGGCCGTCGACGATCTGCTTGAAATCAGCCGGACTCAGGTCCTTGGGCAGGTTGTCGGAGTACAGGTAAAGCTCGCGCAATGCATCGCTCAAGGTCATGATCGAAGGCTGAGCATTTCCAGTGCTGTCGGATGGTATGTAGTTCTGGTCGTAGCTTTGCGCCTGGCGTTCCTGAAATTCGGCAACTTGGGAGTGAAGGCGGGAGAATCCAGACAAATCCTTCGCCGTGATCTTGCCTCCACAGCGGCCATCGCCCTGCGAGCCAATCGCGTAAAAGAGTTCGGGATCCTGCTGCAGTCCCTCGATCGCCGCTTTCAGATCCGGCGGCGTGGAGGGATCATTGGCTTTGTCCCCAAGCGACTCCCAACTGAGTGGGCATTGGTCCTTGTGACGGTTCAGCACTGCCACGATCTGCAACTCGGCCTTGGTCAGCGAGCCGCCATTCCACGTGATTCTCGAGCTCGGCACGGGAGCCGGCGATACGAATTGGGAATCGATCGCAGAGGGCTGCTGGTCCTGACCCATTGATACGATTGCCGCCCTCATATGTGGCGGCAGCAGGTCCAATGGGTGCTGCTGCAAATCTTCCGACGTCGACTCGACATCCTGCGTCGACCCGACATCCGGCCCCAGCACGTCCCGGAGCGCGAAAGGATCGGTCTTGTCTTCCAGCGAGTAGGTGGACAGCATCGCCTCGAAGGACGATGCGCTTTGCTCAGTCTCCACTAACGCAAGCGCAGAAGGTTTCAGGCCCGACCAGGCCAGTGCGGACTGTGGGAGATTCGAGGTGGTGGATGGTGAAAGGTTGCTGGCCGACATTGTATATCCTCAGACGTGACGTTAAAATCCCAACAAAGGCCTCATATGAGCCAATGTGTTCACGAACGTTGACAATTCCGAGCGTTGGCCCGGTCGCCAAAATGGCCCTGCTCGCTCGTTGCTAACTCCAAGGTTCAATTCCAGCACAATGGCCGGCGATCGTTGGAGATCCTGAATCTCATCATGAGCGGTTCAGCTTTCGAGAACCTGACGGGTTCAAAAGAATTCACAATCAGGAGGGCGGCTGCGGGTAATGTTTTCTCCAGAAGCTGCGGCGTCTCCATGGATGTCATTTCTGACTCAGCTCAGGCTTCCCGCCAACGCCATCGTGTTGCAGCACGTCAGAAGAATAAGAGGCTTCCGGTCGTCCATCGCGGACGACCATGGTGGAGGAACCCCGAAACAATATCAGCACCGATTCCCTTGGCGGCGTCTCAGCGACGTGAGGCCGCGCCTGCGCCTCCGCCACGAGGCCGTTGAACGCCTGCTCCACGAGCGCGATGAAGCGCGGTGGACCGGAAACCAAGACGAGGCCATTTCCCGGCGCAGGTCTCACGACATAGCGGTCATCGGAGATGTCAAGCTCATCGAGGGCGCCCTTGAACGCATCGAAGCGAATCGGAGTCAGCACAAGCATCCGAGTTTGTGCTTCTTTTGCAGCGGACACATAGAGCACAAGCCCATCATAGTACCATTGGAGATCGTACAGCTTGGTCAAGCGGTCGAGGAACTCGCGCGGTGGCAAATCCGGCATACGCCCGCGAATCCGCCCCTTCACCTCGGCGCTGATGTTGATCCTGATATTCAGGTTGTTGCCGAATTCCTGCAACGCGGCAGAGAGATCCTGATCTAGAACCGTATACCTATACGGCGTCGAGGGGAGCGACAGAGGGACGCCAAGAGTTGTGTGGATTCCGGTGGAGAGAAAAAATCCTACACAGAGAAGTCTCTTCAAGCTGTGCAGGATGGCGGATGGGATGAGCGTTCTTGACATCTCGTCCTGATAAACCAAAGGCTGAAATTCTCACAATCACTAAAGTCGCCAATGTGACTTTTTACATGACTAACGACGCTCCCGTCAGCTTGTCGTCAGGTCGCCTCTCTAGGTATCGACCCAACAGCGGGTGATAACCGGCTGGACTCATCTCGCGTCACTCATCTCGCGTCAAAGAGAAAGCAATCGAGTCCTTACATGATGATGCCTGTCACGTCGATCTCTGCCAGTCTGACGGACACTCTTCCCAGAGTCGGGTCACCGTCATTCGGTGAGCAGGCTCAGTTTGAGCGCGCGCTAGCGCAGGCGGCCGCCTCGATGAAAAACGATACCGCGTCGGGGCCAGCGAGAGCGGCGCCGGTTCCGCCGCAGTTGGATGTTCAACGCGCGACTGCGCAGACAAGCCCACTCGGCGACCGGGTCCTCCAGACGATTTCTTCCATGTACCGGGACAACGCAGTTACTTCTGCCGCGCTTGACCATCAGGTAGGCCTTGCGAAGGGCGCTCTACCTGGGTCGGCGCAGAAGCTGCCTGTCGAAGGTGGGGCAGCGGGAACGCAGATGTCGGGCGTTCCGCAAGCAGGGCATGATTTCGAATCGATGATTGCTGATCTGCGGGATGTCTACAACGGCGTTACCCAAGTTGCTCTTATTTCCAAAGGTGTCAGCGGCATCACCTCATCTGTGAACACACTATTAAAAGAAGGATGAACGTCGCGCATGATTGGCTTGGCCCATGGCGAAATCATGCATAGTCGCCCGTCTGGTCGGCGATCGCTTCATTTTGTTGTGCTGCCACTTCTCTTCGCTCTGAGTGGTTGCAAGGTCGATCTCTACACGCAATTGCAAGAGCGCGAGGCGAATGAGATGCTCGCGCTTCTGATCGACAACGGGGTTGATGCGGTCCGCGTTGCCGCTAAGGATGGGACCAGCACGATCCAGGTCGACGAAAAGCTGCTTGCCCTCTCAATCAACCTCCTGAATGCCAAGGGGCTGCCGCGCCAGTCTTTCAAGAACCTCGGCGAGATATTCAATGGATCAGGCCTGATTGCCTCGCCGACCGAGGAGCGTGCTCGTTACGTCTATGCCCTGAGCGAAGAGTTGTCGCGTACGATCAGCGATATCGATGGCGTCTTCTCAGTACGTGTTCATGTCGTTCTGCCGAATAACGACCTCTTACGATCGGGCGGCACGCCATCCTCGGCCTCGGTTTTTATCCGGCACGACGCCAAAGCAAATCTCTCAGTTCTGCTGCCGAAGATAAAGCTGCTCGTCGCCGACAGCATCGAAGGCCTGTCCTACGAAAAGGTCGAAGTGGTTTTGGTGCCAGTGGATTCCGCACATGAGCAACGGTCCTTACCGGCGACTGTTTCGGCCCAGACATCTTGGTCCGTCCCAGCGCCGCTTCTGGCGATCGTGATGGGTGTTGCCGCAGCTGTATTCGCAGTGGCGTGCTATCTCTTATCCAGTGTTCTTAGGCGTCGGCGCAGGCAATCATCGGGCGAACTATCCAAGGTCGAGGGCCGCTCGGATGTTTCCGCTGTCGGGGCCATTCGCAAAAAGATCATCGGGGCGTAGGTAATATTGCCAATGCCGATACCGATCCAGACTGCCGAACGCAATCATTCGTTCCAATTGCGTTCCGTGTGCCTGAGCGATCTTGCTGCTTCGGCCCATCCGACTCGTCTTGCCGCACGTCTTGATCCGGCGTTGTCCGCTTCGACATTGGTGCAGTTGCAGAAGAGTCCCAGGCTGCAGCCAAGACTGGCAGAATTGCTGCTTGACAATGAAATGGATTCGAACGGAAGCGGCTGGGGGCCGGATCTTCTGCACGGACATGATCCGCGTCGGGCTGCCCTCCTTGCCGGTAGTATCTGGCATGCCCGTTCGCTGCTGAAGCTTGTTTCAAAGCCTCACCTCACCGCGCTTATTGGACATATCGGCGCTGATGCCCACGCATTTGGCATCCGATGTCTGGCGCATGCGATCGCAAACAGCTTGATCGCTGATCCGGAAAAACTCGCGCAGCAAATTGAACACGATGGACATGCCTGCCTTGGTGCTTGGCTCAATGACAGTTCAGCGCTTGAGCGTAACCGCGTGCTTCTACGGTTGCCCGTCGGTACCGCCGCCGAGAATCCAGCGCCCGAACACAGTAATGCCTCGGGCCAGTTGTTTTCGCTTGTCATAGCCCAGTTTGAGACGGAGATCCGGGTGATATGACAGCCGATGTTTCCGCAGCGCCCGACGCCCCGCAGATCCGCCCAATGGGGCCACTGATACCGGCGAATGAGCTTGAGATCTGGCACAGCGCCACACAAGCACGTGACGCAGCAGAACGGTATCAGCAGCGGGTACGCAGCTGGGTGCGCGCCGCTTATAAGCGTGAGCGGGCTCACGGCCATACCGAGGGCTTGAATGCAGGCGCCGAGGAAATGGCAGGACTTATCGCGCGGGCAGTCAGCGAAGTGGCGCGACGAAAGGCGGTTCTGGAGCAGGAATTGCCACAGCTCGTGATGGAGATCCTAAGCGATCTTCTGGGCGCTTTCGATCCCGGCGACCTGTTGGTGAGGGCTGTTCGTCACGCGATTGAGCGCAAATATGGCGACGCGGAAGTTTGCCTTCATGTATGTCCCACGCAAGTCGATATGCTCGCGCGCGCGTTTGCTGGATGCGACGGACGGGAGGGGCGGCCGCGGGTTCGGATTGATCCGGATCCGACGTTGTCGCCGCAACAGTGCGTGCTGTGGAGCGAGTACGGCAACGTCGATCTTGGACTTGACGCACAGATGCGCGCGCTGCGCCTCGGCTTCGGGTCGCATTCTGAAGAAGGCGAACTGTGATCACGCCGGTACCACAGCATAATAATCTCGCTGGCACCCGGGCTCCCGATCCGGCGATCTCGTCTTTGAGGTCTACAGCAAAGCAAATTGACACGCGGGTCGTGCGCGGACGGATCACGCGGGCTGTCGGGACACTGGTCCATGCCGTCTTGCCAGACACTCGGATTGGGGAACTTTGTCTGCTGCAGGATACGCGAACCGGCCTGTCGCTCGAAGCCGAGGTGATCGGCTTATTGGACAATGGCGTGTTGCTCACGCCGATCGGTGACTTGGCGGGTCTGTCCAGCCGCGCAGAAGTCGTGTCCACTGGACGAATGCGTGAAGTGCCGGTCGGCCCTAATTTGCTCGGCCGTGTGATTGACAGCCGCTGCCGCCCACTCGACGGCAAAGGCGAAGTCAAAACCACCGAAACTCGTCCGCTGCACGGCAGGGCGCCCAATCCAATGACAAGGCGCATCGTTGAGCGGCCATTCCCGCTCGGGGTCCGTGCCCTGGATGGTCTCCTCACATGCGGCGAGGGCCAGCGGATCGGGATTTATGGCGAGCCTGGTGGTGGCAAGTCGACGTTATTGTCGCAGATCGTAAAAGGTGCCGCCGCCGACGTTATCATAGTCGCGCTCATAGGCGAGCGGGGCCGTGAAGTTCGTGAATTCATCGAGCGGCATCTTGGGGAGGAGGGCCTCCGCCGTACGGTCGTTGTCGTTGAAACCTCGGACCGCTCGGCAGTGGAGCGGGCGCAATGTGCTCCTATGGCGACTGCGCTCGCGGAATACTTTCGCGAACAAGGGCTACGCGTCGCACTCATGTTGGACTCGCTGACGCGCTTCTGCCGCGCCATGCGCGAAATAGGTCTTGCTGCGGGCGAGCCGCCGACCCGGCGGGGCTTTCCTCCTTCCGTTTTTGCTATGCTGCCAGGCCTGCTGGAACGTGCCGGCATGGGTGAGCGCGGCTCAATCACGGCCTTCTATACTGTACTTGTCGAAGGTGATGGCACAGGCGATCCAATCGCCGAGGAATCGCGCGGCATTCTCGACGGCCATGTCGTCCTCTCACGCGCTCTCGCGGCGCGATCGCATTTCCCCGCTATCGATGTGCTGCAGAGTCGCAGCCGTGTTATGGATGCGGTCGTATCTGGGACACATCGCAAGGCAGCATCCTTCTTCCGTGATCTCCTCTCGCGCTATGCAGAGTCCGAGTTTTTGATCAACGTCGGCGAATACAAGCAAGGCGGCGATCCCCTTACTGACCGGGCTGTCGCATCGATTGGCGAGTTGAGGGAGTTTTTGCGCCAGAGCGAAGACGAGGCGTCAGATTTTGAGGAAACGGTCGCATGGATGTCGCGTTTGACCGCGTGAATCGTGTTCACGCTTCGAGGTTACGGCTTCTGAAGGAAATGCAAGAGCGCAGCGCCCTGAGGGATCTGTCGAAGAAGGAAGCACAGCGCCGCATGGCCACCCTAGCCGTACAGAATGCCTTCCAGGGGCTTGCAATCGCACAGCAACAGCGCGCAAGGGCGGAAGCTCAGCTCTACCAGGAGCTGATCGCGCTCGATACCTTGTCTAGCGCAGTACTCGACCATCACAACCTTAACATTGAGCGGCTTGCGGCTGAGATCACCTTAAGAGGCCAGAAGCTTGACGATGCGCGCATCGCTCAAGGGAAGGCCGAGACAGCGGCGTCTGGGACGAGGGCCCAATGGGTCAGATGTTCGGCCGCAAGGCAAAAATGGCAACAAATCGAGGACGACGTCCGGCGCGCCTTCGATATTCATTCGGAGGCCGCAGGCGAAATTGAGGCCGACGACGAGATATCGCTTCGGTATGGGAGGGTTTCGCTCGCCCAGATGTCGGGCAACCAGATCCGATAACCGCAGGTTCTCTGCATGACGCGATCGTGCAGTTTAGAGCCAGCTTTGGTAACCACTGTGGTCAGACCCGCTATATTCGAACCAGCGCTAACACTGTCCCACGTGGTCGTCTCGTGGCTCAATGATATAGCGGCTTCCCGCAGGCCGTTTCAGAGCCGGATCAGCGACAAGCCGCTATCGGTGCGGATGGAAGGGCTTGTCTGGCAGCAGGAACCTTCTGCCATTCCGATGCTTGACTGCATTTGGCGCGTGGGAGCTGAAACCATCGTCTTGTCGCTGTCGCGACGGCTTGTAGAGGCGCTCGTCTCGACAGTGCAGAGCGGCTTTGCTTTCCCTTCCGAGCCAACTGCTTCGCTCATTCTCGAACTTGCACTCGAGCCGCTTATCGCTCGACTGGAGGATCAGATGCAGCGGAACGTGCAACTCCTCCATGTCCGTGAAGCCATGACACTGGGTCCTCATCTCGAATTGGATATCGTCTTCGGCCCAGCGAATGGCAAGGGTCTCCTGTTCCTGTTCTCGCCTCTTGATGGCATGGTGCCGTCTGCCTTCCGCGCGTTAGGCGAACTGCTTGGCCAGTTGCCGCGACAGCCGCGCGAGCTATTCCCAGAGCTCCCGGTCACAGTGGCAGGAGAGATCGGCACGCTTTGCGCTCCAGCAGCGCTTCTTCGCAAAGCATGTGTCGGTGATGCTCTGTTGCCAGACATATCGCCGTTCGGCCGCGGCCAGATCACCCTGTCCGTGGGCCAGTTATGGGCCGGGGCAGATCTTGAGGGCGACCACCTAATCCTGCGGGGACCTTTCCGCCCGCGATCGTGCCCCTTGGAGAATGCGCATATGACACAACCCGAATCGCAATTAGGGCCGTCGGAAGCCGATCTCGACGATGTCGAGATCGTGCTTGTCTTTGAATGCGGCCGCTGGCCTATCCCTCTAGGGGAACTGAGGACTGCCGGCGAAGGGCATGTTTTCGAACTTGGTCGGCCGATCGACGGTCCGGTCGACATACTTGCCAATGGTCGGCGTATCGGGCGTGGCGACATCGTGCGCATCGGAGATGAGCTGGGCATCAGACTCCGCGGCAGGTTGGCATCCAATGACTGAGGTTCAGCCGGCAATCTTGTCGCTTCTTGCGGTTACCGCCGGACTCGGTCTGCTGGTTTTAGCGGTCGCCACAACCACGGCGTTTGTAAAGGTATCAGTTGTTCTATTCCTCGTCCGCAATGCGCTCGGGACCCAGACGATTCCACCGAACATAGTACTATACGCCGCGGCATTGATCCTCACCATGTTCGTTAGCGCGCCCGTTGTTGAACAGACCTATGATCGGATGACGGATCCGAAGCTCCGTTATCAGACGCTCGATGACTGGGTAAGCGCTGCCAAAGTGGGAGGTGAGCCCTTGCGCGATCATCTCAAGAAATTCACAAACGAAGAGCAGCGGCGATTTTTCCTCTCCTCGACCGAAAAAGTCTGGCCAGAGGAAATGCGCGCCAGAGCTACACCTGATGATTTTGCCATTCTCGTACCATCTTTTCTAATTTCAGAACTCAAGCGTGCATTCGAAATAGGCTTTCTTCTCTATCTTCCCTTTATCGTCATTGATCTTATCGTAACGACAATTCTGATGGCTATGGGCATGTCGATGGTCTCCCCAACAGTCATATCTGTCCCTTTCAAACTCTTTTTGTTCGTCGCTATTGATGGTTGGTCGAGATTGATGCACGGACTTGTGCTGAGTTACACAACACCAGGAGGTTGATTATTACTCAATCCAGTATTGTTACTCTTATGAGCCAGTCGTTAGTGGTTTTCATGATCTGGATTCTGCCACCGCTCATTGCATCGGTGATTGTTGGGCTAGGCATTGGTATCATTCAGGCGGCAACGCAGATCCAGGATGAAAGCTTGCCCCTCACCGTGAAGCTTCTGGTCGTTGTGGCGGTGATTGGCCTGTTTGCCCCTGTGTTGAGCGCCCCGCTCATAGGGCTGGCCGACCAGATCTTTACGGAGTTTCCCGCAATGACACCTAGCTACTAGCCTCCACCATGTATGCGTCATCGGCCGAGATTCAAATCCTGATCCATGCGGCTATCGAACTCGTCGTCGCAGCCGGCCTTGGCGCGGCCCGCGCGATGGGCATTATGATGGTTCTTCCTGTGTTTACGCGAGCTCAGATCGGCGGGCTGATCCGCAGCGGCCTGGCTGTTGCCTTCGGGCTGCCGTGCTTGGCACACGTCAGTGAGGGGTTGCAGGCGCTGGATCCTGAAACACGTCTGATCCAGCTAACTCTGCTCGGATTGAAGGAGGTTTTTGTCGGCCTGCTACTTGGCACTTTTCTCGGCATCCCGTTATGGAGTCTTCAGGCGGCCGGCGAGTTTATCGACAACCAACGCGGCATCACCAGCCCGTCCGCACAGGCCGATCCCGCGACGAACAGTCAGGCTTCCGCTATGGGGGTTTTTCTCGGGATCACTGCAATTACGATCTTCGTCGCATCAGGAGGTCTGGAGGCCGTGATCAGCGCCCTTTATGGCAGCTACCAGATCTGGCCCGTGTATCAGTTTCACCCCACATTGACCGCGCAAGGAGCAATGGAGGTATTAGGGCTCCTCGACCACATCATGCGCACGACATTGTTGGTCTCCGGGCCTGTAGTGTCGTTCCTGCTGCTGGTTGACATGTCAATGATGATACTGCGGCGCTTTGCGCCCCAATTCAAGTCGAGCCAACTGTCCCCGACGATCAAGAATATCGGCTTTCCAATTATCATGATTGCCTACACTGCCTATCTCATCGAGGGGATGAAACTGGAGATCACACAAGCGAATGGTGCGCTTGAGTGGTTCGACAAGTTGCTGAAATGAGCGACACGAGTGAAGAGAAGACACACGCCGCCACCCCGAAGAAGCTGAGCGAAGCGCGCAAAAAAGGGCAGATTCCGCGCAGCGCCGATTTCGTCCGCGCGGCCGCCACTTGCGCTGGGCTCGGTTACCTTTGGCTGAGAGGGAGCGTGATCCAAGACAAATGCCACGAAGCGCTACTTTTAACCGACAATCTGCAGAATCTGCCTTTCAATATCGCGGTCCGGCAGGCATTGGTCCTGCTGATCGAACTCACACTGGAAACTGTTGGCCCGCTGCTTGGAACTCTCGTCGCCGCGGTAATTTTGGCCGGATTAATAGCCAATGGTGGATTTGTCTTCTCTCTAGAGCCGATGAAGTTCAACTTTGAGAAAATTGACCCGTTTCAAGGGCTGAAGCGCATGGCGTCTGCGCGTTCTGCAGTGGAGGTTGGGAAGACGCTGTTTAAGGTATTGGTCCTCAGCACAACCTTTCTCCTCTTCCTTCTCGGCACATGGAAGACGATGGTCTATCTGCCGGTCTGCGGCATGGGCTGTGTCGGATTCGTCTTTACGGAGGCGAAACTGCTGATTGCGATTGGCGCCGGTGCACTTCTGGTCGGCGGGCTGATCGATCTCCTGTTGCAGCGTGCGTTGTTTCAGCGCGAAATGCGTATGACTAAGACCGAAGTGACGCGCGAGTTGAAGGAACAGCAAGGGACGCCAGAGTTGAAGCATGAACGACGTCGCCTCCGCAACGAGGCCGCTGGCGAGCCTCCCCTTGGGGTGCATCGCGCCACGTTGGTCTTCAGAGGGAGGGCGATCCTGGTCGGTCTGCGTTACGTTCGTGGCGAGACCGGAGTGCCGGTATTAGTTTGCCGCGGCGAGGGCGAGGTCGCTTCACAAATGTCTGAGGAGGCGCAGGCGCTACGTCTCAAAATTGTCGATGATCATGCGCTTGCGCATCAGCTCATACGCACAGCGAAGCTGGGCAACGCCGTTCCCATGCAATATTTCGAGCCTGTCGCGAAAGCACTCTTCGCCGCAGGCTTAGCCTAGATGTGGAGCCCATCTGTGGTTGCCGCGCGAAATGGTTCGACGCCAAAACCCAATCCGCAATTTCTTCGGCGAGAGGTTCGTCAGCCAATGACGAAATCGGCCTCGCGCAATAGAATTCCTAACAATCCCTGCCGATCACGAAGCTCCCCTCGGATTGGCAGCCCAGCAAGACCCGAAAAGTTTAGGGGGCTGACCTGCGGCCTTCGCCGGTCGGTGTAGGTCGCAGCCTGATTTCATTAATCGCTAACGATTAAGCTAGGTCGGATTCTTTTTGTACATCCGGGAGAAGCCCTTCGTCAGCTAATCGTCAGCCGGGCGGTCTATCCGGACCTGCCGCGCCCAACCAGCCTGAACTCAATGCGAAACATAGGAGTGCGAATCGTCATGTATGGTCGAATTGGTGGCTCGTCCGATATCCACTACACGCGTAGTGCCAGCGGGCAAACAGATGAAGAAAGCCAAGAGTTCGCGGACACGTTTGCCCGGATGCACTTAGCCGGATCGGATTCCAGCGGCAACTCATCTTCGGCGGCAACGCAAGCGTATTCCCTCCAATCCAGACCGCCGGTGGTGGAGATCGACAAGTCTTCTTTCAAGAGGGAGGTGAGGCAATTTCATGGCGATAAAATCATGCACATCGCCGACAATCCACAAGAGTATTCGGAATTCGTATCCTCACGAGCCATTCGCACTGCAGACGTTGCCAGGCAATACGGCATGCGTCGAGATACGGAGCATGCGCGATATTTCAGCTACCAATTAGGAGACCAGAGTGCCGGACTGATGAGAACGGAAGGCGGATTCAGAATGACTGACTTCGAATCCGAAAATTGGCGGCAACAGTTTCCTGGTCGAACTGAGATCACCTCCATAGTGGATCTACAGGTCGCTCATCCGCTCGTCGAGAATGCAGGCGATATTCTGCTGGAGCATCAACTTCGGATGGACGGCGACCGACCGTTGCTGAATTGGCGTGCGGCTAATCCAGAAGCACAAGCCCGCGCGGCGTCGATGGGGTTTGTTGAAGTGGATGATGGCGACATGGTGCTTGACCCTACCCAGCATCCCGAAAAGTGGACGAAGAACAGTGCCGGTGAATGGCAGCGTGCAAACAAACCTCCACTCTATGTCTGCAAAGCCGAGGACAGCCAGAGCAGTGATACCGAGAGCGCACCAAGTTCCCCCCGGTACTCGTGCGAGGATGACTTCATGTGACCGGACTCTCGTGGGAGATAGTCGCGATGGTGCGGGCCACATCTGACTATCTGCGGTGTCCCATGGTCATGCGCAGTGAGCGAAAGGGCTCGTCGCAAACGGCAGTGCGCGCAACGAGTGGTATCCATTCGGCGTAGAGCCCAGGCGGAGCAGTTACCGCCTGAGCAGCGCAGGGGTTTGTTTTCGTAGGTTCGATCGGGTTTTGATGCCGGAGTCAGCGAACGCCTTAACGCCGTCTTTTGCGACGCCATAGACCAGATCAAGTCAATCGAGACGCGCAAGCTGAACGACGTCGAGCCGCTCGGCTACCTGGCCGACTGCTCGCCAGGGATCATCGACGGCCACCCGAACAGACGGATCGGCAACCTCCTGCCCTGGGCGCACATCAGGAGCAGGACCTCAAGACCGTGGCCTGAGAACGGCGCTAGCAGTTTGCGACGAAAGGTCCAATCGTCGAAGTCGACAACGCAGCGTGTCGGCGAGCCGCCGGGAGCCTTATCGGCGTGTCATTGCTGGCAACCAGCATCGGCCGTTTTGCGATGTCGCCGGTTTCCGGCCGGAGCCAACCCAAGATTATGAACCCGCGTTCCGATCGGGAAGTCCGGCGGGGTGGCTCGGCGACAATGTTTGCGTGGAAACGTTCAACCATCATGCGCCGGCGGCAAAAGGCCCGGCAGACAAATCGCGAGGCCGTGAGCCAAAGCTCAATCGCCCCCGACAGGGCAGATCCGCAACCTCCTTACGCACCGGCTATGGACGCGGTTAGATGAGTTTATTTTGGCCGAATCGAGTTAGGCTCACGTCAGAAAGGATCACTGGTCAACTGCCAAAGGGACTATTGCATCCAGGAAATACTATTTCGCGCCTGCTCTTGTTGCGTGAATGTGTTTTTGTCGGTCGGCGGGTTGCGACGGTACTAAATGGATCGGGATGAGCGCCACTGGAAGCCATGGTCCCACGATCCTTTCCGTGCCGCCGGCAAGCCGCCCTTCCCGGTTTGACGAAACTCCTTCGCCAGTTGTAGTGCAGGCTCTCGGCATTCGCTCGCGTCGGCACAGCAATCGATTCCCCTCTGCGTAGCCTTCTAGAACGATCCGGATCTTCGCCCCGGCCGAATAATGCGAGCGGGTCGCTCTGCGGATTTCCTTTGATGGCCTTCTCCAGTGGCGCTTCCCTATCCCGGATTTCTGTCTCATCTTCCCTCCTTCAGGGGCTACGATGAACCAGAAATCCTCCATTCGCACTCGAGCCATTTGGTCCAACCAGCGCTGACGTCGGACATTTGCTGAGGACGGCCTCGACTGTGGCTGAGTTCGCTAACCGGTTCATTGTGCCGCACCCGCGACATTCGAGGGGCTGCAGGCGGCCGCTTCGCCGCGGAGATAGCCGTACAGCGCCTCAACGCAGGGATCCGCGTTCTTTTTGTCTTGTATGTGGGGCGGGACGATCGTGACATCGGCTTGTGCATACAACGGCCTGCGCCCGCTGATCAGTTTGGTGATTATCTCATCTCGGTCGGGGCCTTGCAGCAGCGGGCGGTTGGTATCGTTTTTAAGGCGACGTCGGATCACGTCCAAGTTGGTATCGAGCCAGAGCGAGACCGCTTTCTCCCCGATGAGGCGCCGGGTCTGCTCATTGGTGATCGAGCCGCCACCAGTCGCGATCACCGCGGGCCCTTGCTCGAGCACGCGCGCGATTACCTTCGCTTCGAGCGCCCTGAAATGCTCCTTGCCATGGATATCGAAAATTTGATTTATCGATTTACCGGCCTCCTTCTGGATTTTTTGGTCGGTATCGATGAAGGGCAGCCCCAGTCGCTTGGCGAGGACTGGGCCAATGCTGGATTTTCCAGCGCCTGGCATGCCGACGAGCACGATCGGCCGCACGCCGAGGGCTTCGACAATCTCTCTTGCCTCCGGTGACCTGGCGATCCCGGGCATTCTTGATTGTTCGACAGCTCGCAATCCAAATGCCGCAGGGGCGCCACCCCTACGATCCCCTTCGGCTCCCCAGTGGGGTATGTCCAGGGCGCCGCCGGGTATCGCAATCTCCGTGCAGACCTCTCTCGTCCGCTGCACCAGCTCCTCGGCCTTAGCTTGCTCCAAAGCATCCCCGCTTGATTGTCGCCGCAGCCTGTCGAGGATTTTATAAGTGTCGTGATTGGCAAGCTTGGCCCTGTAGCTGCCTGGCGTGTGGAACTCCACCTCGAAGCGATAAGCTTCCGGCGTGGTGAGCACTGTCTTGATGCCGACGAAAATCGGACTGCGCATTCTGAACCAGTTGGTTGTCTGGCGTTCGGTGTAGTCCCGCTCCTCGAAGGCCAGCATGGCTTTCTTGAAGGCTCGTGTAAAATCCTTGTCGGGGACTTCGAAGACATGGCGTACAGCATTGCTGATGAGCTGTGGAGCGCTGCCGGGCGCGACGCTCATACCGGTGAGCTGATCTGCCATGGAGGCATGCGACCTCAAGCGGCGCTCCAGATGGGGCATCTTCACCTCGATGCCGGCTTCGCCAAGGCTTGCGGCAACGCTGCGTGCCCCCTCGGTGATTTTGCCCTCTTCGGCTATAGCGCGGTCAGCCTCATTTTGGGCTCGCTCTGAGGCCTCCTCGCGGGTCAGCGCGATCATGTCAGCATCCTCGGCGGCGGGCCGGAGGCCGGAGGGTTTGGGCAAAATGCCCTGCTCCGCAGCGAGTTTGATCGAGGTCTCCATGATTGAAGCCGCCAGCGTGGGGTTGTCCTTCAGATCCTCCAAGGTCGCATCGACATCAAACCTTCCCTGGGCCAGGGTCGCTGCCACGCCCTTGACGTAGGGTACGGACTTCAAGCCTGGCGTCTGGTGGAGATGCCGCTGAAGGTGACTGCTCTTCTTGAAAAAGAGGTTGGCGCCAGTATCGGATTTATAGGCGTCGGTGCCGACCTTGATGCCGAGGCTCAGCAAGTTGGTTGCGCTTTGTACGAGGTCGTCCGGATTGTAACCATCCGGGCGAGGATCGATGCGCGGAGGATAGTGGTCGAGCAAAAGCTGGATGCGGTCTCGGGGCTGAGGCGTTGCCGGATAGGTCTCGGCCAGATCCGGGAAAAGCTCGCAGAGCCTTGCGCTGAAGCTCGGGGTTGCGGCGTTCGCGCTTTCGATTGTTTCGGGCAGGAGTTGCTCACTCGGCTTCCCAGCCCATGCCGCAAGGTCGGCGACGAGCAACTCGGCCATTTCGCGAGCAACCGGATGTTGGGCGACCTCGATCTCGCGCCTCGCTCTCGCAAACGTGTTCTGGATATCCTGGCCACTCACTTCTTCCTGGTTCAACAGCTGACCGATCTCTCGCCGGAGCTCGTGGTGAACGCCCTCGTAGGTGCCAAAGACGGCACGCTCGGCAAACCAGCGTCGTGCTTCATGGGATTGAGCCAGAAAGTTTCGCTGCAGGCAGCTATAGGTTTCCAGGACATCCTGCGTGGCGGCGAGGATCTGGCGGGCACGACCGAACTGGTAATTGTCGCTCTCAAGCGCCGGGGTATGCGACTTTGGCGGCTTCAGCGACGGAAGTCCGAGAGCTTGCTCCTTGTGATCGAACTGGCGCACATGCGCATAAAGCTGTGGCCGGTCGCCGACGATGACAACGGTGTCCCCGTCGAAGTCGCCGTCAAGCTTTTTCTGCTCACCGGTCGGGACGGCAACCAACGAGCCCGGGGCAAACACCTCGGTCGCCTGCAGGATGCCGAGGCACTCGAGCGGCGTGTCCACTTTGACGCGGTCCTTGTTCGACGTCCAGCTCGAATGGCACTTGACGTCCTCGGCAGACATCACCAACCCACGGTCGGCGTAGGCGGCCGGCCACATCTTATCCGGGACAACGATCAGAATGCCTTTGGCAAAAAAGGTCGGATCGTCGGCGGCCAGTTCCCTCCCCGACTTATGGGCGACATTGAAGCTGTATTGGATGGCCGTGCAGTTATCGAGAAACACAGCGGTCGGCCCCCCCTCGACGGCCGACTTGACTTGTTCGGCGGCAAACGGGCGCAAGTTCGGCTTGTCATAGGGCGAGCGCCCAATCAGCACGCCGCTCGTCCCCGTCAACGTCTCGCTCTTGAGCGTCGGCACATGGAGACACTCATCACTGGAAGGTACTGCAACCGCGCCGGGACCGTCGATGTGTCCAGCCGTCACGGTTCGAAACAGATCTTCAGACGTCAGCTCTCGCCCTTGTCGGCTCTCGAGCCAGGTTTTGGCCTTTTCTCGCGCCTCATCCGCCACCGGCTCGCTGCGCGGATAGTGGTGTAGCGCCGATGCAGGAACGGACGATCTCCGTCCCTCAGCAAAGGCAGGCACCCGATCAGGACCTTCCTGCCGGCCGGACCGGCGAACAGCCGGCATATGGTTGGCCAGCGAGGCCTTAATGAAACCGCAGCCATCATGCGGTTGCAAGGCGATCGGGCCTTCCGGCCCAGTCAGCTTGAAGGGATGCTCCTGGTTGGCAGGGCGATCCGGCAGCAGCGACAGTTTGAAGGCGCCCTCCAGCGCGTAGTCGTGAACCCCCAGGCCCTTGATTGCAGGAGGCGCGGCAAAACCCCTGCGCTGAGTGTAATAATATGCCTCCTTGAAAGGGGCCCAGGCA
Source organism: Mesorhizobium shangrilense (assembly GCF_040537815.1). Lineage (NCBI taxonomy): Bacteria > Pseudomonadati > Pseudomonadota > Alphaproteobacteria > Hyphomicrobiales > Phyllobacteriaceae > Mesorhizobium > Mesorhizobium shangrilense. The sequence goes on along the minus strand of NZ_JBEWSZ010000010.1, from coordinate 93,151 downwards.
CGCGATAGCTGCTCGAACGCTGTGCCTGGCGCCGTTTCGGCATACGGAATCGCCAGCAGCTTCCCCCCGAGAGACGCTGCTTCCGCCCCCCCTGGAAGGCGGGCGGCGATCTGTGAAACGGGCTTTTTTGGCGGCTTTAACTTGCTTCCGCCGAACAGGTCCATGCGGTGTGGCACCCCCTTGACGGTGACCGTGCGCGCCAGCATGAAGGCGCTCGGCTTTCCTGGCAGCTGCACCGCGACGACTGGCAAAGCTCCCGAGGTCAGGCGATGAAAAATCGAATAGCGTGTCTCGGGCTCCGTGGCCACTGGCCGGCCCTGCATGTCCACCACCGGCAACTGCATCAGTCCCGCCTCACCCTGCGGCGGTCTGGGCTCGTGGTCCATGGCTCGCAACACCTGATGGACGTCGAACACGGACGCTGGATGTTGGGCCTGGACCGTCGCCGCATTCTGCGCCACGAACGTGTCCAGCGCATCGACCGGTGTCTCCGCCGCGATCTCCGCGATCAGGTTCCAGCTCATGTTGGAAAGGTCGCTTTCGACGAGGCCGCCCGTTTTGTCCAAAATCTCCTTGGTCTTGAACTGCAGCTCCTCCTGCCTCACCCGCAAATCGGACTTCTTGCCCTCGACATACGGCCGCCGGAACAATGCCGCCAGAACCGCGCGGGCCTTGAGCGTTTGATAGATCGACAAGGCGGGACAACGGCTCGAGCACGGTCCACGGGTCCGCTCGGCATCGCCTGCTTTGAGATACGCCTCGATCTTGTGCTCGACGATCGGTTGAATGTCGTTGAGCAAGTTTAGAGCCTGCCTCCGGTGCCAGCGCAGGTCCTTGCGCGGGCTGCGCGCCAGTGGCAGCAGGGCGACGCAGAGATTGCCCATCGTTTCGAGGTTGTTCTCAGCGGCAAAAGCAGGGGCACGATGCAGTTCGGTCAACCGATCCAACCCCGGCCGTGCGAGCAAACCGAGATCGTCAAACAATTGAGCCTTGACCAGCGCCTTAAAAAAGTTCGTGACGCCCAGAGCATCGGCCTGCTCCAAGCGATCGCTGGCATAGTGAAGGTAGTGGGCCAGCTGATGTAACCGATCCTTCAGCAGAGCGGTCTCTGCAATCTCGCCGTCGTCCCCTGCCCTCATGACACCCCGCGCCAGAGCATTGGCGATCATACTGAGCTGTGTTGTGGTGAACGCTCCGAATCGGAGGCCTCCGGAGCCCAGTTTGCACGCGATGTCCAGGATCGCCTGGCGGCACGCTGCTTCTTCCGGCGACTTGCTGAAGCCGTTCACCAGGGTCGCCAATCCCTGCGGACCAAAATCAGAGAGCCGGTCGACGCGGCGAAGCACTTCACCAGCGATCGCAACGGTGGCCGGACCTGAGTTCTCCTCTTGCGGCCACTTGCTGAACCCGTTCACCAGGTTCGCCAGACCTTGCGGAGTGAAATCAGAGAGCCGGCCGGCGCGGCGACGGAGTTCACCGGCGATCGCAACGGTAACGCTGCGGCAATCCTCCGGCGACTTGCTGAAACCGTTCATCAGGCTCGCCAGATCCTGCGGGTCAAAATCAGAGAGCCAGACATCGCGGCGGTGGGCGCGACGAAGCACCTCACCGGCGATCGCAACGGTGGCTTGGCTACCCTCCGGCTCTTGCGGCCACTTGCTGAAGCCGTTCACCAGATTCGCCAGGTTCTGAGCGGTAAGACCGGAAAGCTGGTCGGCGCGCAGAAGCACCTCACAGGCGATCACAGCGGCGGCCTGACGTGAGTTCTCCTCTTGTGGCCTTTTACTGAAGCCGTTCACCAGGTTCGCCAAGTGCTGGGGAGTAAAACTGGAAAGCCGATCGGCGCGTTGACGGACCTCGTCGGCGATTTGAACTAGCGCGTCTCGGCAGTCCTGCGGCCACTTGCTGAAGCCGTTCACCAGGTTCGCCAACGACTGTGGATCAAATTCAGAGAGCTGGACGTCCCGTTCGGCGCGCCCAACGACCTCGCCGGCGATTGCGACTGCCGCGTCGCCACAGCCCGTCTCGTCAGGCCACTTGCTGAAACCGTTCACCAGGTTGGCCAGGTTCTGCGGAGTGAAACCAGACAGCCGGTCGGCGCGGCGACGGACCTCATCGGCGATCGCAACTATAGCGCCGTGGCAGTCCGCCCCCTCCGGCCACTTGGTGAAGCCGTTCACCAGGTTCGCCAGACCCTGCGGAGTTAAATCAGACAGCCGGTTGGCGCGGCGACGGACCTCACCGGCGATTGCAACTATAGCGCCGTGGCAGTCCGCCCCCTCCGGCCACTTGCTGAAGCCGTTCACCAGGCTCGCCAGCTGCAAAGGATCAAAATCAGAGAGCCAGACATCGCGGCGGTCAGCGCGGCGACGGACCTCACCGGCGATCCCTACGATAGCGCCGCGGCAATTCTCCGGCCACTTGCTGAAACCGTTCACCAGGTTCGCCAGCTCCTGCGGAGTGAAATCAGACAGCCGGTCGGCGCGGTGACTGACCTCTCCGGCGATCGCCACCGTGGCGTCGCCACAGCCCGCCTCTTGCGGCCACTTGCTGAAGCCGTTCACCAGGTTCGCCAGACCCTGAGGATCAAAACCAGAGAGCCGGTCGGCGCGGCGACGGACCTCGCCGGCGATTGCGACTGCCGCGTCGCCGCAGCCCGTCTCGTCAGGCCACTTGCTGAAGCCGTTCACCAGGTTGGCCAGGTTCTGCGGAGTGAAATCAGAGAGCCAGACACCGCGGCGGCCGGCGCGGCGACGGATCTCGCCGGCGATCGCCACTGCGGCGTTGCGACAGCCCGCCTCTTGCGGCCACTTGCTGAGGCCGTTCACCAGGTTGGCCAGGTTCTGCGGATCAAACCCGGAGAGCCGCTCGGCGCGGCGAAGCACCTCACCGGCGATCACAAGGGTGGCGTGACCTAAGTTCTCCTCTTGCGGCCATTTGCTGAAGCCGTTCACCAGGTTCGCCAGCCCTTGCGACGCGAAACCAGAGAGCCGCTCGGCGCGGCCCGCGCGGCGACGGACCTCGCTGGCGATTGCCCTTACAGCACCGCGACACTCCGCCTCTTGCGGCCACTTGCTGAAGCCGTTCACAACGTTAGCCAGGTTCTGCGGACCAAAATCAGAGAGTCCGGCAGAGCGGCGGCGAATCTCGGCGGCAACTGCTACTGTGGCCTCACGAGAGTTCTCCTGTTCCGGCCACTTGCTGAAGCCGTTGACCAGCAGGGCCAGACTTTGACCGTTTAGCTCCGAAAGCGCTCCGCGGTGCTCATGAAAGACCTTGGCGATTCTGATCATCCCATTGCGACATTCCGCCACTCGGGGATATCGGCTGAAGGACAATACGAACAGCGAAAGCGTCTTGCTTTGGACATCGTTTAGCGCATTGCCGAGCCTCGACACCTGAGCTGCCATGGCCCTGCAAGCTTCCATGCCTGCCTGACCTCCAGGCTCCCGGCTCATCGCGTTGCATGAGGTGGCGTACCCCCAGGTATTGCGCGCGCGGATATCTTGTTCCCATCTTCGAACAAATTGACGCGTGAACTCGGAAGCGGCCTTTTGCAGGAATGTGGCGTGATGCGCCTGGCCCTGCAGCTTCTTGTCATGCTTCACCACAGCGCACGAGAATCTGGTGATGTCGCGAGCGAAAGAGATCTCATGTAAAGCGTCATTAAGTAGGTTTTGCGAAAATGCATCGTTGAAGCTCTGTGCGGCTACATGGTCGAAACGCCGCCTTCCCGGTCCTGCACCCGGCCTGGACTCGGTTTGCTCATGGGGCGAGAGCGCGTCTGTTTGAGAGCTACTCGGTCCTTGATCGCCGAGCCAGGACCTCTCGTCAGAACGCAAAGAGCTTTCTTCTCCAGCCAGCGCTTCATCCTCCGGAGCTTGGGGGAAACCATGCCGCGGCCCACTGATACCGCGTCGCGAAGCCGCAGGGGCTCGACGCCCCGCCGCGGAGGAACCCTCAGACCTGTCGCGAAGGACATCGCTGGTGCGCGGCGCGATGTGAGCGGAGGAGGTCCCTTCGCCTTGAGCCTCAGAGCGTATCCGCTGTATAGCGGAACTGAACAATCGGCTGCCTTCTGCTCGAGGGGCAAGACTTGATTCAGCGCCGTGCGCTCCCCTGATGCGGTCGGTTTCAGATTCGCAAATGGGCGACTTCCCGGGTCGGCCTATACCAGTCATGATCTACCTCCAATGCAGACGAGATGCGGTACTTTAGGGTTGTCGGTCATCCAACGACGCTGGGTCGTCGAGCGCTCCCTCGCCTAGATGAACCGCAACGGCCGCCTCTCTTCGCGGTCGCGTCGATTCCGGCGTGGCCCTCTGCCTGATGTCCACGCTCTCATGAAAGGAGCGTGAGCTTTCGAGAAGCTGACGAGTTGCAGAAGGATGACAATGATCCAGTGGAAACTGCGTTTATTTTTCCCTGAAGCTGCGTCGGTGGCCCGCTGAAGAAAAAGTTGGTACGAAGGCGGGGGGCACAAAGCGCTCAGGCGGACGGGTCACTGACCGGCAGCTTCGGGCCTATTGATATCGCAGCCGCGCAGGTCTGGATGCGCCGGGAGCGTAGGACGACCGAATGGAAGAGCCAGGTCATGTGGACGCATTAGCGCCGAACGTTGGCGGCCGACGCACCGATCGCGGACCTCTACTATCCGGCACAAAAAGGCGCCGCGTGCGTGCACTCGGTGACCAAGACTGAGCGGAAAACAGGAGTAGGGCCACACAGCACGGCTGATGATTCAGCTGGCAACCGGTGTCGTCTGTGAAGAGGACCGCACCGAGGGTGGGGCACTCAGTCACAGCCTGATATATCCTGACTTTCTTCGCGCTATCTTAAGGCGAAACCATTCAAGATCACGACAGCTGACCCGATGCCTGCGGTAGAAGCGTACTGCCCACACCATCACCTTGCCGCGAACGAAAGAACTCTGCCTCGGTAGGGGGCCAGATCGCGCACGACTATTTATTTTTGCGATAGCGCGATTTTTGTCGAGACTCGTCAGCTTCTCGAAAGCTCGCGCTCATAGCTTGTGGAAATTGATCTTCTACACGTCGCCGCCAATGGAAACAGATGCTGGAGTAACTGATGGTCGCAGCAATTGGGAGCGGAATTGGCAACATCGGTGTTTCCTTGGCCCATAGGGGGCATGGAGATTCGCATGGACAGCCGCAGCACGGATCCACCGGGTCTTCTGGTCATAACGGGCCGGTTGGCGGGAGCGATGGGGCTGATAGTCCGACCATTTCTGGGGACGGCTCGCAAGCTGCTGCTCAAAGCGAGGCCTTCGAAATGGCTCTTCGTTCGGTTGCGGTGCAGCTTGTGAGCGATGCCATGGCTGATACCGACGACGCTATGGCAGAAACTGAAGAGGATGCCTGACGCTGGATGGTCCGGCGTCAGGAGGTGCGTGCCATTGGTGTCGGCACAGATCTAACAGAAAGGGAAAAGATATGAGTAAAGTAGGTACTGCTGGGAGTGCGGCTGGTGGTGGCGTTGCGGCTGGTGCAGACGCAGCTGCCAAAGTCGCTGGTGCTGCCGAGTTCCAGGCGCAAATCAAGGAGCTAGCGGCGGTTAGCATGGAGGCTACGGAAAGGAGTATAGAGCTGCGCACTGTTACGACCAACCTCCAGACAATCAAGAAGGCGGCCGACGAACGCGTTCAGTAATGTCGGATCGGGGTTCTAGGGTAGCCCCGATCACGTCGCCCAGGTGGCGCGTGTGGAACCGAGAGGAGCCGCATGGCAATTGCCGTGCGGCTCCTCTCCTTTTTCGGGAGATCATCCTTGAATGACGCCGTTTCCCTGCATTTCGAAGTTCTGTCGGGGCTCTATTGCGGACTGACCGGTAAGGCGGCTCTCGAAACGAGCTTAATCGGTAGTGGCCTCGATGCCGATATAATCTTCGTCGAGCAAAGACTGGAGCCACATCATCTTCGTATCACTCTTCTTGGCAATTCGATCGAGGTCGAGGCGCTTGCAGCCGGCCTCAGCGTGGAGGGCAACAGGAATATTGCCGCAGGCGAGTGCGTTGTGGTTCCGCTTCCTGTCGTCATTCATGCAGGCGCGATGTCCATTCTTTGGTCAGCGCAGGATGCAGCGTCAGCTGGTTCGATCGGGATACCACGCCTATCCATCTCCGTACTCGCCTTGGTGTTGCTCAGCTCTCTGGGGATCGGCGCGCTATCGGCCATTTTTTCCTACTACGGCAACACTGGTGCATTGAGCGCCAATTCACCTGGTGCCGAACTTGAGTCCCAGCTGACCAATAACCGCGCTGACGATCAGACTACCGTGGCAGCGGCCAAAGACCTGCAAGACGAAGTCAATAAAGCGGGCCTGCTCAATATTAAGATCGGCTCCGCAAAGGGTGTTGTGACCGCTGAGGGCACCGTCACGTCTGCATCGGCCACCAGTTGGCAGAAGGCTCAGCAGTGGTTCGATCATCGCACGAAGGGCGCTCTAACACTGGTCAATGGAGTGGTCCTCAAAGAGGAGAAGGGGCCATCCGCAATCGCCGTTGAAGCTGTTTGGCGTGGCTCCCTGCCGTATGTTGTAATCGATGGTGAGAAGTATTTCGTCGGCGCCCTTTTGGATGATGGATGGACGGTCGATCGGATCGAGGACGGCCGCGTGCTGCTGAGTCGAAATGGCCGCCTTGCTGCTCTCCCTTATTAAAAGTTTCCAGGTTCGCAGGCCGTACGAAAAGGAGAACTCCATGGTCAAGCTGCCCCACCTATCCTGTCGCGCTCGGTATCATTCGGCCGTGCCTGAGGCAATTGTCGTCCTGCGGGACGAGTTACGGCAGGTGGTCCTGCTCCGGCAGAACCGGAACAGCTTGATCAAAGGCTAGCCGATGGTGGATCCGGATCGAGCGCAACGCTCCAGCGTGACCGACGAACGTTTCCGAAACCGGTGATGTCGTGCTGATCCCCGAGCAGGAGCGCGATTTCCTCTGCGCCCTTTCCTACCTCCACCTTGCGTGTGGGCAGAGCGCGCGAAACTTGCCCCTGTTGGGGCTCGCTGCCCACGGTAATTTTCAGGATGTTCAACTGCTGCGGCTTCTCGCCTATGCACTGATCTCGGGAGGTTTCGGCGGTGAGGGCCTGACGGTTCTGGACAGACTGGAACATCCCAGGGCCAGCTGTCTTCACGCCTGCCTCTCAGCCTGTAGCCATGCGCTGGTGGGTCTTCGAAAGCTGCGTAGCAGCAGAGCAATTCTCAAACGATCATAAAGGGGCCTCCATGGCCAACGTCCTGCGTAACTTCATCGAGCGTGCGCCGGCCAACCCGGACTTAATGGTCGCGTTAATGCTGCTTCTGGCCGTAGCCATGATGGTCATGCCAGTCCCGGTCGTGGCGATCGACACGCTGATCGGATTCAATATGGGGTTGGCCATACTGCTGCTGATGGTTGCCCTGTATGTCAGCACGCCACTTGATTTTTCCTCTTTGCCCGGCGTCATTTTGATTTCCACGGTATTCCGTCTGGCGCTCACCATCGCAACGACGCGACTGATCCTGGCCGAGGGGGAGGCAGGCAGCATCATCCACACGTTCGGCGACTTCGTAATCTCAGGCAATATCGTTGTAGGTTTCGTCATATTTCTGGTCGTGACCATGGTGCAATTCATGGTCCTCGCGAAGGGCGCCGAACGCGTAGCAGAAGTGGCGGCGCGCTTCACGCTCGACGCTCTGCCGGGCAAGCAAATGGCGGTCGACGCAGAGTTGCGGAACGGTCACATCGATGCCAACGAATCTCGCAGGCGGCGCGCCGCATTGGAGAGGGAAAGCCAACTTTATGGCGCGATGGATGGCGCGATGAAATTTGTGAAGGGCGACGCCATCGCCGGGCTGGTGGTTATCTGCATCAATATGCTGGGTGGGATTTCAATCGGCCTGCTCTCGAAGGGCATGTCCTTCGGCGAGGTGCTGCATCACTATACTCTGCTCACGATAGGTGATGCGTTAATCTCGCAGATTCCGGCCCTGCTGCTCTCAATTACCGCGGCGACCATCGTCACTCGTGTAACTGGGGCTGCAAGCCTCAACCTTGGTACCGACATAGTCAATCAACTCACGTCCAGTAAGCGAGCATTGCGGCTTGCGGCCTGCGTCTTGGTTGTGATGGGGTTTGTTCCTGGTTTCCCGCTACCCGTCTTTCTGATCTTGGCCGCAGTCTTCGCCACCGCAAGCCTTGTCAAGGGTAATGGGCTGGGCGCCGGCAATGTCGATGCTACAACTGCAGCTCCAGGGGAGCCTCAAAAGGAAAACGTACCTGCGGAGGCATGTCCGATCGCCTTCTTCCTTGCGCCGAGCCTTACGGATGCGATCGACCAAGTCGAATTGCAACAGCATATTGCACGCGTTTCGCAACTAGTCTCAGCCGATCTCGGCATTATCGTTCCCCGCATCCCAGTCGCGGCCGACCAGCAGCTGCCCGAGTCGCAATTCAGGATAGATGTCGAGGGCGTGCCAGTCGAACAGGATTTGATTAATCCGACACAGCTAACGCTCACAGACGATCTGGCGAACATTGAATCGAGCGGCATCCCCTTTCGGCATGATGCAGAAACGGGCAGAATCTGGGTCGAACAAAGCCATGCACCGGCCCTCAATGCCGCCGGCATCGGGCATCACCGTCCAAGCGAACTCCTCGCGTTGCGTGTCCATGCGACGTTGACCCGCTATGCACCGCGCTTGGTGGGAATCCAAGAGACCCGCCAATTGCTGGGCCGGATGGAGCGGGAATATGCTGATCTGGTGAAGGAGGTGCTGCGCACGACGCCGATCCCTCGAATTGCCGATGTGCTGCGCCGCCTACTGGATGAAGGTATCCCGATCCGCAATACCCGGCTCGTCTTGGAGGCATTGGCCGAATGGAGCGAACGTGAGCAAAACGTCGCCCTGCTCACGGAATACGTTCGTTCTGGTATGAAGCGGCAGATCTGTCACCGCTATGCCACACACGGTATCGTGGCCGCCTTTATCATCGAACGTGAGACTGAGGATGTGGTGCGCAGTGCGGTTCGGGATTCGGCTGCAGGCCCCTACCTCGTGTTAGAGGATCGGCAAAGCGAAGCGCTGCTGTCACAGATGCGTCAGATCCTTTCCAGCACAGCACCGGGTCAGCCCCGCCCTGTTGTATTAACTTCAATGGATGTCCGACGCTTCGTCCGCGGTTTTCTCACCCGAAACGGGATCGATCTTGCCGTACTGTCTTATCAGGATCTCGCCTCCGACTTTACGATTCAGCCCGCCGGATCCGTCAAGCTTCCGCTTGGAACAAACAGTGGAACGCTAGGGGATTCTCGCACTATCCGGGTTGCCACCAACTGAAAGGCACAGCACTCGATGAAAGCTGAGAACGAAGCATGAATTCACATGAGAAAACACTCACTCCGCCGTTACTGTTATTTCGTCTGGGCTCACTTCTCTTCGCAATACTCGCCATTTTACCTCTTGGCGGTTGCGCCAGCTGGGATAAGCCGGCTCTTTCAGTGAAGGAGACGTCGCCCCCAGAGTTGCTCGGCGCCAATAAGGTCGATCCGGCTATGCGCGAACGCATTCTGCGCGCAGTCACTCAGGATGCTCAAGAGCGGGCGTTGCGGGATGATCTGAAGCAGCATCCTGACAATGTCGATGGGGCGATCAGTCTTACGAATTCTTTGGTGACGCAGAAACGCCCGCATGAGGCGCTTCAGGTACTCGAAAGCGTCTTAGTTGCGGATCCAGGTAACTTGCGTGCATTGAATGCGAAGGGAGTTATCTTGGATATTGAAGGGCGGCACGACGCTGCACAAGCGCTGTATCGGCAAGCTCTCGAAACAGAACCAGGGAATCAGATGGTGCAGCACAATCTCAACCTGTCGCTTGCGTTTGACGGGAGGAAGTCCGAACGGAGTACGTTGGCACAATCGCGGTAGCTGGGCACATGCACCAGACTCGCATGCGCATGCCAGAAGCGGTCGCAATTCCGGCTTATGTCATCAGGTGGGAAGCACCAGCTAGAGCACGTCCTGTTTAATCTGGTTCATACCCGGCAGCCTTGAAGTAGTTGGCACATTCGGCTGGCGTGAATTGGTGGAGGAGCGAGCCGACGGCGTCCCATAAAGCTTTGATAGTTCTTTCGGCTTTGGCGCGCATCAGCGCCTTGAGCTTGGAGAAGGCGTTCTCGATGGGGTTGAAGTCGGGGCTGTATGGCGGCAGGAACATGAGCCTGGCGCCGGCTTGCTTGATTGCCTCTCGAACCCCTGCCGCCTTGTGGGCGGGCAGGTTGTCCATAACGACTACGTCGCCCTCCTGTCGTGTTGCCTCACGTAATTTTGTTACCGGCTGCCTCACCAAGAATGTTACCCGCTCGCCAGACGTGTGGAATCTGAAGCGAGGTATGGCGCTGGGCCGCTGACCTCGCCGATGAGCCGCTGCACGGCTTGTTGTCGCCACGCCCTTACTCGCTTCTGCAGCGTGTGAAGCTGGCGCAAGCTGTATCGTCCTGGGTGACGGGCCTGGAACTCGACGAGAAGTTCAAGTGCGGTCTGATCCGGACGCTCTTCAAGGCATCGTGCCATCTCTTCCCAATGGTCCTTAAAGATGTCGGGACGTCGGCCACGCGGTTTGTCGTTGAGCCGACGATACGTCTTCGGCCCAACGACAACACCGCGTGCGCGAGCTGCTTGGCGCCACAGATTGACCCGCCGGACGAGTGTTTTGTACTGCTTGCGGGTAAATCGACCTGGAAACTGGACACACAGCTCGTCGAAGAGTTGCGTGGCATTGATGTTGGGGAATTCTTCCAATCGGCGGCAAACGATCGGCCACACCATGCGGAGCGCCTGGACGCGGGCTTGGCCAGGCTCGGCGTAGACCGGCTTCAGCTTCTCCTGCATCTTCGCGGCTTTCGCGGTAGGAGTGGGTGAGATCACCGGCTTGAGCGCGGCGGTGGGAGCCGCAATAAGGACTTGCGTCGAGACCTTTTGTAGACGTCGTAGGTAACGCGGTTTGGCTTCGGTGGAGAACGTCGGACGGATTTCGCCCGCATGCCAGGCACTCGACAGGCTTGCTACGAACGCGGCCAGGTCGGGTGGTTCGGATGTCGTCGGCGGCGGTGTTTCGTCGTCAGCCAGGGCTGCGAGATAGGCCTGCACAGCTCGTATCTCCTCCAGAAGCTTCAGCGGATCGAGGTCGGCGGCAATCTCGCGCAGCTTGCTCTTGGCAGCCATCGGGATGCCCTCCGCCTGCAGGAGACGCTCACAGGGCGTCTGCGGCGGATGATAGCGCTTGGCCACCTTCGCTCCGTCGCGCTGCTTGGCAGCCGGCTTGAACGAGGGCTGGAAGAAGTTCACGAACAGCCGGGATGCCGGTGTAGAGGCGCGTGATCGCTCTGGCCGCCGCCAAGCCTTCAAAGCGCCGATAACCCAGGAGCTTCCGTACAACGGCGCCATTTTTCTGCTCTATCCACGCTTGGTCGTTCTTACGGTAAGGCCGCGAGCGAGTGAGTTCGATGCCGTGACCAAGGCAATATTCGATCAGCCTATTGTTGACGAACTCGCTGCCATTATCCACATCCAGCGCTCTCAGGGCAAAGGGCAAGCCCATGCGGATGCGCTCGAGTGTCTCGACCACGAGGGTGCCTTCTCGGACCACGATGGGCGCGGCCTCCGTCCATCCGCTCGCGATATCGGTCAGAACCAGGCTGTGAACGTAGCTACCGCGGTTGGCCTCTCCGCAATGAGCAACCAGGTCCATTTCCATGCTGCCCGGAAGCGGCTCGTTCCAGTCAGCAAAGGTGCGCATCTTGATGCGCCGCCGGGGCTCTGGCACGACCCTTGGCTTCTTTTTCGTAGGCATGGTGCGCCTCGGCATTTGGAGCAAGCGGTCGATCGTCGCGGCGCTCATCGACAGGATCTTGTGGCGGATCTCCTCCTCGAGCTTCAAATGCCCATTGCGTTCCAGCGCCGGCAATAGAATGGGCAGCAGTGCCTTAAGGCGCTTGCCGCAGACTCGATCGGAAGCTTCCCACAGCACAATCAACGCGCCCCGAGCGGCCTCGTCATAGAGCGACGGGCGTTGACGGGTCTGCCGGCTCCTCGGCTGCGGGGGGCTGTTCAGGACACGGATTGCGGACTTTTCATGATACCCCGTCGCGGCGATAAACTCCTCCAAGATCCTGCGCTTGTCCTTAGTCGCTGCGGCCGCATAGCGATCCCTGACCGCATTGGCCAGTTCCATGCGCATGGCATGTGTCATGTTCGTCGTCATGATGCCTCCCTCGTGGTGAGAGCATCATGGCGGTATTCGCCTTCACGGGTAACATTTTAGGTGAGGCAACCAAGCCGCGCGGTAACATTTTCCTTGAGGCAACGCGACACCCTCCGACAATGTCGGGACCAGCACCTGCTCGACATAGGCCAGGAACACGCTGCCGTTCATGGCACCGTCGTAGACGAAGGGCGCAGTCATGCCCGTCAGCCGCAGCGCTCCGGTGAAGGTCGTGGTCTTCCAGTGACCATGCGGCACGCCGGCCCGGCAGCGCTCGCCGCGCGGCGCTCTTCCACGCAGGCGGGCCATCTTTGTGGAGAGGCCGGTTTCGTCGATGAACACGAGCTTCGCCGGATAGAGATCGAGCTGGCCGTCGAACCAGTCCCGGCGCCGTTTCAGAACGTCGGGGCGATCCTGCTCCAGTGCGTGTGCGGACTTTTTTGTATGTCCAGCCGCGCCTGCGAAGCCAGGCGCTCAACGCGCTGCGGCTGATCCGCACCGACTGCTCGTCCGAAAGCCGCTCCACCATCTCGTTCAGCGTGATGTCCTTGCGATCCTCGATCAGCCCGACAATGAAGGCTTCATGCGCATCGAGGCGGGAAGCGCGTTGCCACCCCTGCGGCCGGGGCGTCAACTCGCCGATCTTCGCCCGCGCAAACCAGCGGATCGCGCTCGATATCCCAACCCCGAACCGGGCTGCAGCTTGCCGCGCAGACATGCCTTCGTCCGAAGCCTTTAACACTCGGGACCGAAGATCCCCGCTCAGTGCTCTGCCCATCTTCCACCTCCGTAGACGTGGACGTTGAATCAGCAAAACACCCCATCGTCACATCACAATCGATTCATCAATCAAAGGATGTGCTCTAGAGAACAAAACTGACTTGAACGCTGAAGGCTTTGTCGCAGCACGCGGCTGCGCTTCAAAGGGGTCAGAACAAGATGGGGTGGTTGCCGCCCTCCCCAGACGGCATCGCAGTGTGCCAAAGTTGTGATCCGTAAAGGTCACGCAGCGGAGAGGATGGCAAATGAAGAATATTATGATTGGGGTTGATCTGGCAAAAAATGTTTTCCAGCTCCATGGGGGATCGATGACGGGGAGGTGCTGTTTCGCAAGAAGTTGTCGCGCGGGCAGTTTCTGCGTTTCATGCTGAGCCAGCCGGCCGCTGTTGTCGTCATGGAGGCCTGCGGGAGCGTCCACTACTGGGCACGCGAGTTGATGGCGCTGGGTCATGAGGCCAAGTTGATCGCGCCACAATATGTGCGCCCTTTCCGGAAACGTCAGAAGAACGACGCTGCTGATGCAGAAGCGATTGTCATTGCGGCGCGGCAGCCGGAAATGCGCTTTGTCGAACCTAAGACACCGGATCAGCAAGCGCGGGCTATTCTATTCCGGGCGCGAGAACGCATTGTCCATCAACGCACGGAATTGGTGAATGCGCTACGCGCAATGCTCTATGAATATGGGCATGTCGTTCCCGTGGGCATCGGACACGTCAAGCGGTTGGAAGCCATACTGAACGACACGGCTAGTGACCTGCCCGATCTCGTACGCGAAGAGGGCCGTGATCTCTTGGCACAAATCGGTGAAAAGACCGTCAGAATTGACAGCAAGACCCAGAAGCTAGCCTCTCTCGCCAAGCAGACCGATGTTGCCCGGCGTCTTCAGACTATGCCGGGTATCGGGCCAATGACCGCTGTGGCCGTCGAGGCGTTTGCCCCGACGATGGAAAACTTCAAATCGGGGCGCAACTTTGCCGCCTGGCTCGGCCTCGTGCCGCGACAGTTTTCGTCCGGCGGCAAGGAAAGGCTGGGCAAGATCTCGAGAGCCGGGCAGGTCGACATTCGTCGGCTGCTGATCATCGGCGCCATGGCTCGCGTGAATTGGGCGAGCCGCAAGGAAACATCCATTGAAACCTGGATGGTGCGTATGCTTGGAAGAAAGCCCCGAATGCTGGTGGCGATCGCGCTGGCGAACAAGATGGCGCGTATGATCTGGACGATGCTGACGCGGCAGGAAGATTATCGGAATCCGGCGCTGACGGCGGCTGCATGAACGCAGCTTTCGTCAATGTCGGCAACGAGGTGTGATAAGTCGATGACCTGAATGGGCGCAAGATCGAACTATCCGGATCGCCAGCGGCTTCTGAAAACGCCGCAAGTGAAGGCCTGACAGAAGACCGCATTCGATCACACGTTCAAAAGGTCAGAAACGACTTGCACAACGGGCGGCAACCACAGAAGAGCTGCTCAAAATCGTACGCGGCCTGTATCAACCAAAGACAGCTATTGCTGATTTGATTATAAGGTTACCGTCCGGGCTTCGACGCATCTGACGACCCGTGGCGGCGCAATAAACGTTCAGCAATTGCAGTGCCGGCGGTATCCGTGACCAGAGGGTCCGCATGATTTCCCGGTCGTGCCGAGTTTTCCGAACAGCATTTCCTGTGAGCGCGCGCTGGAACCAGCGTTGCGGGCGGTTCAATTGCCGAGACCTACGCGAAAACTCCGGCATTGGCGCTATCTCTACCCGGCCATCGACCATCATGCCCTGTCGGGTTTGTCGCGCCTGCTAAATAGTGGTGTGTGGCCCAATTTCGTACCGCGCTCTGGCTTAAATACCTGATCTTGATATCAAAACTTTATCCAGGTCTCTTTCAGCGAAGTTGGCACGATTTTTGATGCGCTCATCGTGCGTCAACAAAGCTCGGCAATTCTAGGCGGATCCGCGTCGTCATGGCTCCAGCGATGCCGGGCATCCCGCACACGCGGCGGAGCAGGTAGAGAACATTTCGCTATTGAGAACACGCAAACGGAAACCGCGGAGGGCCGGCCTCACAGATGATCGCGGGCGCAAACCTCAACAATAGGAATTTTCGATGATCGACGCCATCCCGCAACGTAATCCCCCATCTCCCGGACTTCTTGGGCAACGAAACCCACTTGGAGTGGTCGGCGGAATGGGAAGCTTGGCGACTGCTAAATTCTTGGAGGTTCTGGCTCGCAAAAGCCGAGTTGAAAGAGACCAGGATCACATCCCGTTTATTTGTCTATCGGTTCCCAATATCCCTGATCGTTCGCATGCAATTTCAATCGGCAGCGACGCCCCCTTGCGGCAAATTTTGGAACGCGCGTATTGGCTAGAGAAAGCTGGATGCGGAGCACTTGCTATCCCCTGCAATACTGCACATCTCTGGGCCACAGAGATTAAACAAGCGCTGTCAGTAAAATTTATCGATATGGTAGAGATCACACGACAAGCCATAGAGGACTCACGTGGCAGCGAAGCACACAACCTTCGCTCAATTTCCTTGGGAACGAGCGCCTCAATGCAAAATGGGCTTTACGCTGGACCAGATGAAAACGACTTCGGCAAAGAGTTTTTTCGCAACCTCAAGAAACTTCAGGATGATACCATCAAGATAATAGCTGACGTGAAGTCCGGTAACACAACAGATGCACAGGAAAATCTAATGAGACTTGTCCAAGCCGCCAGATCTTTCGAGCCCGACAAAATTATCCTAGCTTGCAGTGAAATGTCCGCGATCTGCGGAGATCTCGCAGACGACAATGACATTGTCGACCCGATTAATATCCTTGCTGACGCTTGCATTGACTGGTGGATAGCAGAAAGCCAATCACTTCCGCACATGTTGGCCGACCCGATCGTGGGGTAGAAAACGATGACCGCTTTAGTACTAAAAAAATGTTGGTTCCGACGCTTTGGCTCAGTAGCCGCCGGATATCCAGTACGCCGAGCCGCGAGGCAAGGCGGAATCTGCCAGCACGAAGGCGGAGAGAAGCAAGGGATGAGCGGATACGACCAACGTATGTGAACTTCGATAAACGTCGTGATCCTTGGCAACGACAGCCGCAGGCGGGCTTTCCATCAAGCGCAGAAACTGTCCGCGTAGCAACTTCCGGCGAAACTTTACCTGGCCCGTCATCTACGCTCCGTGAAGCTGGTCGGGTAGCAGCGGCGTCGTCTATGTTCGGAACCTGACACACTGACACGCTAGCTAGTTAACGCTAATTTCGAGGCATTTGCCGGATCTTGCCAGTTCAGGCAGCTCGTTTTTTTGCCGTTTGCCGACACGCAGCGCCTGGGTAATCACGGGCAGCGCCCCGCCTGTGGAGGGAACGTGACAGAATGGCTAAACTGCGAAATCAGCGATAAAACTCGCGCGATGCGAGGATTCCTTTAATCGCAGCGCAGAATCTTTGCTTCGAGCGCGGCTGCCACGAAAGCTCTTCGAGCGGCTGGCGGATGAGCTTCACCGCGCAATACCTGCAGACAGGCGTCCATCGCTACCTTCCGTTTCACAGTCTGGCGATGAAGATCACGGAGCAAGATCGCGGCCGCGTCATTGATACTGAACACGATACGCTCCGAGCTGTGGCGGCCAGCCTGAACAACGACTGGCCTCTCAAATCTGTTCAACGCGGTCATCTCACCGCTCCTCCACGGCCATCATGCGGCATAGCTCGGTCGCACCTCTTTGCCCAGCCGAACGGTTCCGTCCATCCTTGAGGATTGCTTCTGCTTCGCTAGCGTGAAATCTCAACACACAGCCCTCCGCGGCGGCGCCAGCCACATGTCGCCGACGCCTACACTTGTACTTTTTTCCGGTGCTCGACTTACAGGCAACGAGCCACTGCATCGCGGAGGTTGCATCTTCCAATATGGCGGCCCGTTTTGCAAAGCCGAAAAAAGCATTGCGCGCGGCGCTCACAGGTATTCGCCCATCGTATGCATCATAGCACGCTTTGAGGGCGGCTTCATGGATCAGACCTGGTGTGAAGGCAGCCTTGCACTTGGAACGTGGTTGCGCGTCCCAATTGTCAGGCTGCCGCTTTCGTGGTGGTGAGCTTGAATCCAACGGCCGTAAGGACTTTTAGTACTGTCGAGAATTCGGGGTTGCCGTCGGCGCTTAGAGCCCGATACAGCCCTTCGCGCGCAAGGCCGGTATCACGCGCGATCTTACTCATGCCGCGTGCTCGCGCGATATTTCCGAGAGCTTCGACAATCGCCTTGGCATCACCGGTGCTGAGTGCCTCGTTCATCGCCGCATGCAGCTCGGTCTCACTCTGAAACGGGGCCAGTTCGTCCGGCGGCGCCGATGCCGTCAGCGCATCAAGCATATCTGGCTGGTCGGAAACGTTGTGCGGCTGCCATTCTTCATCAGTCGCCCGTTCGCGAAGCCCCCGCTGCAGTTCCTCATCACCCTGGTTCAGAAACTCTTCCCAGTCACCCGCCGCCTTGAACGTCACTGCCCGACGAGCGGGGACGTTGAAAAGGACGGCCTTCTTGCCTGCGCGGACGAGACGCAGGACGTTTAGCGCCGTGCCCGGACTCTTGCCGTCCCAGATCATCAGACCGAAGTCGGCCTCGCGGGCCATGACGCGATCCTTCGCGGCATAGAACTGAAAACCCTTCGCCGACTTGTCCACACTGATATGTTCTTCCGGCCAGTTGCCAAGATTATTGCGGCAGCTTGCCCGGAGCAAAACACGGTGACCTCGGGATAAGACGTCTCTACGAGATACTTCTGAACGGCTTTGTCCGCACCGTTGGCGTCGCCGACGACAACGCGCAATCCGCTTTTCCTCACATTGTCGAGCCGCTCCTTGACCTGGCTTGGTAGCCGCGAGACGTGGCGCGAGCCTCCTACAAAAACCGTGTTCATTGATTGCTCCTAGTGCGTGTGATTGTAAGCGCGTGGACGCTCGCCGCACCTCCCTGCCCCATCAACACGTTTGTTATGGCGTTCATTGTCGATCCGGACCGAAATAGATCATCAAACAGGAGAACGCGACGACCGCGAACTGGATCGCCGTTCAGCACGTAGAGCCCTTCAAGCAGTTCGCGACGGCGCTGTGGATCCACCACGCCCTTCAATTGTGTTGGCGGACGCGTGGTCACGATGCAGTTCGCAACCGGGATGTTGAGGGTGGCCCCGATTCCGTTGGCCAACGTGATAACGGGTTGGACAGCTCTAACCCCAGAGGGCGGAACTGGAACCATCACATCGAGATTCGCGACGGTGGCGCGATGTGGGCCGCTGCCACCGCGATCAGTTCCTCAGCGGCCTTAAGGTCGGTCCGATATTTCAAGCGGTAGAGTAACTCGCCGACTTCCGAGCGTGTGGTGTCGTAGACGTCGTGCCCATATTCATTCACGCCGAGATAGACACTTCCGGTCGTATGGATGTCGAGCGCATATCCATCCGCCCACGTGCCTTTGATCTGTCTCGGGTGATAGCCACCATTGCGCATCTCGCAGTGCTCTCTGAGAAGCGTGAATGTAAATCATAAGTTACACCCGTTCAAGGTAACCCATCATCACTTTCCGTCGTCGGTAATGCGTTAAGTCACTCGTCAGCGACTGATGATGAAAAGATCGACGCCGGCGAGCTCGATCGACTTTCAAACACTTAGGACTGAGCTACGAGCTAGCTTGCTTCGGAACTTCTCGGAGAGGCCCGCGTGAAGCGATTGGCAGGGATCGTTCGCTCGCCAACATTGGGCGCGATAGGGCACAATAAGGGGGCCTCTGAAATTCGATGGTGAGAATCGTCGTCGGGCGCACCGCGCTGCCGCGAGCGCGGAACCCGAGGCGACAAATTCCGCGGTCACACGGCGCCGATCGGACATGCGATACCTCTTTGCAGAAGAGGCGGCAGTTCGCCACGCGTGATCGGCTGAAAATAGCGATGCACAAGAGCACCAGCGCTTCCGATTGTGGCGCGATCGTGGGGTCCCCTCGCCTGCCGCCGACGCGCCCTCGACTATGTCGAGGTGGCGAGCGGCGCCAACACGCGGCGCGCCTGCGCCGCCGATTGAAAGCTTTTTTGCGCTTGAGCGCGCCGCCAGATCTGGAAGTCCTTGCGCCCGCAGGTGGTCCGGCTCGATCATCACCGCCTGCGCGTCCGGGACCGCACGGAGGACAAGAAGTAGAACATTAGGCCGATCCGCCCCCACGGCCTTGCCCTGGCCGGAGGGCGCCGGAGCAGCGGTTCAAGAGCGATGCGGCCAAGCTTCGCCAAGCTTCGAGCGCCGCGACCGGGCGGGAGTGTCGGAAGACCCAAGGCCGATCTCGACCTTCTCGCCAGCCGGTTCTTCCGCACAAGGTCACCAGCAGCCCTTTGCGGAGAAGAAATCGATCCAGCCGCGGCCATCCTCTAACTGATCGGGGCGTCGGCCGAGGCAGACGATCTCGGAACGGCGCAAGCCGCCGGAAAAGCCAATGAGCAGGGTCGCGGCGGCCACGCTAAGTCCCCCGGTCGAGCGCCTCCAGGACGGCGGCCAGATCTTCGGGCGGGATCGCCTCCTTCCGTCGGGCGAGAGGCGTGCTTGTTGGGATGTCGGCCAGGACTGGTGATACGTGCTTTTTTTGTTCAGCGGGCGCCCGGCTGCGCACAATTCCAGGCGAGAAAGACGGCGGCGCTTGATGGTCGACACTGAGACCGACCTCGCGATATGCTCGTGCGCTCGGCTGTCGATCTTGTCCATGGTGCCGGAACACGTCACGAAGCCGCGAGCCCGCCCGGCTTCAAGAGATCAATCGAGCGCACGATGCGGTTGTCGTGAAGACGCAAACCCATTGAGCGATACGCGATCGGAGAAAGGCGGAGCAATGGCGAGATCGAAATTCGCCGGCAGCCCGGTGCGGGCGAAGTCGCCGGTGAGGATACTGGCGCGCGCGACGCGTGCGGTCACCGGATCGAGCTCGATCCCGGTGACGTGGGAAACCTTACGCAGTCCCTTTGGCATCAGCGCCGGAAACATTCTCGTCCCTATGCCCGCTTCCAGCACCCTGCCCCCGCGCCCGCCGGGCTGCAGCAATCCAGCCCGGATCGCCTGGACGATGAGCTGCGGCGTGAAGCGCGCATACCGGCTGCGGCGAGCGAGCGAGCGTATTCGGGGCGCCTCCTCGAGCTCGTCCGCCCTCCCGAAATCCGTCTTCGCCGGGCAACATGCCATTGGCGAGTTCCGATGCGCCGAAGCCGGTGAACCGGATCGATTGCGCCTGCTCCGGTCGCCGGACGATCTTCCGCTCGATCTCGGCGGCGAGCCGGATGGCGGCGAGGGGCGCTGTCAGGTCCAACCTCAGATGACGCGACAGCACCGCTCGGCCTCTTTGCGGTACTTGAGTTGCGTGGCCGGCAACTCGTGCAGCTCGCGGCATTCGCTGTTTGGCTCAAGACCAAAGAGGCTCAACTGACTCATGGTATCACCACAAGCGGCACTCTACTGCGAGCCCCCGACTACATCCCGTGTCGAGCAGCCTGCGTCGACCGGTGCTCCGCCTCGGCAAGCGGATGGCGTGTCTGGCCGCTAAGCCCTGCGGTTAACAAGGACTTACAGAACGCAGGGGTGAGCTTGCCGCGGTGGATCACGACGTTCTCGTGACCGATCGCGGCCCGGGCGTCCTGCCACTGCCGATTGTGGCCGCGCTGTTCATTGGATTTGACGTGGCAAGCGGCGAAGCCGGCGTCATCCAGCGTCGCCAACTGCCCCGCATGTACCGGCCGGTTCGTATGGATGTGCACCCACATCGGACCCGGCATTGCACCATTGCGCAGCCCCTTGGGTTGCAGCCTGATCTCGAACAGCGTTCCTGGCTCGCCCTTCAACGCGCGTAAATCCGCAGGCGTCAACTCCTTGGCCTCCCGCAAGAGTTCAAGGTACTTCTGCGACGGAAACGGGTAGGTCTTCATGCACTCGATCGTAGTAGCGGCCTTTCCCTCGTTCAAAACCTTGGCCAGTCCCTGCGCCTGGGACAACTTCTCCTTGAGCCGGACTGTTTTGTCGTGCACTTCGGGCACTTGCGCAGGCGTGAGTAGGACGCGCCGACGAGGCTCCTCCAACGCGCCCAGACAGGCCTGCATCTCGACGGCCTGCGTCTGCAGGCGCTCGACCACGGTGTCCACGGCGTGTTCGGCGTCCTCGGGTTTCATCTGGCGCGCTTGCGAGACGGCCCTTTGCTGACCAGCCAGATCGAACTGCAAAAGTTCGTCCAACCGCTCAAGTCCTCGCGTCAGCGCCTCCGTCGACGCCGGGGTCTGCCAGATCGCCAAGTGTGCCGCCGCCGCCGAGGCACTCGCGTGCGCCTCCTTCGCGCTCACGAGCTTCTTCGTGCCTAGTTCCGAGCGCACGAGAACCGTGGCTGCTGGCGCAGTGTCGCCGGCGCCCCGAGCGACTTGCGGCTCCCGCCGCCCGGCGGCCGAACTCCCGGCGCCAGCGGCCGGCTTGCTCTTGCCTTTCCCCTTCCTGTGCGCTGCAGTGCCTCCGGCCACTGCAGCCTTGCCGGCAGTTTCGGCCGGTATCGCAGCGCCAGCGTCGGCCGGCGGTGCAATGATGGCCGGCGTCTTCGGCTGCAGTGCTAGGAAGTGCATGACGTCGTGTGCAGTGATCCACGCGTCGTCCACGATTTGGCCCAACAGTCCCAATGGGAGGCCGGCACCTGTTCGGTCGACGCTCAGCTTGGCAAGAATGTCGTGCAACGCCAATCCAAATTCCGAAAGCCGCTCCATGACTCCTTCCAGAACGGCGCAGTGCTCCGCGTCGAGCGGGCGCCCTTCGCTGCGCAGAACAGCGTCATACGTCGAGAGGAATGCCGGAAAAACGTCGCCGATGAAGGTTCCCAGCAGACGCACCCGACCGTTCTCACCCATGAGGCCTTCGCTCACGGCTGCTCCGAACGTGCTCGCCAGCGGCTCAATCTCGACCTGCGCTAGAGCGACACGCGATTGCAGCTGCATGCACTTCGTATACAGTGCCCAGCCGGTATGCAGCCGCAGTGCGGCCTCTCCGTCCTGCCGCATCTCTGCCGTTGTACTTGGTAAGTTGACAGTTGCGGCGCAGGCGGCCCGCGCCCATTCCGAGCGCCGTGCCTTCTTTTCCCACCACTCCATGCAGGCCACATGGTGCTTCGCCACACTGGAAACCACTCGGCTCAGCTGGTCGCGGGGAGTGTTGGACCGGAGCATCCCGGGGAGCACGGCCGCCGCACGCATCCTGTCCTTTTCCAAGTCGTAGATAGTTGCGGTGGCCAGTCGGTTGCATTGGTGCGCCGCAGAGAGCGCCTCGTCGCGAAGTTGACGCGCCCGATCATCGGACAGAATGCTACGCGCCACAGGCCGGGGCAGGCTCGCGTGGTAGTCCAGAACTGTTGAGGCTGCATTGATGAGCCGATCGATCACCTCTTGCGCCTCCGTTGCGTCTAGGGGTTGCATGGCCGCATGACGGCGAGCGTCAAATTCCTCAAGCAGGCCGTTCATTCGTCGCTTTGCTGTGTTGATTTCTTCGTCTGTCGAGGAAACGGGAACTGCCGCACCCGAAATTGGCGGCTGGCTCGGGACCGGCGCCGTGTCTCCACCCTCCGAAAGTGAGGGAAAACCGCGCCGCCGCGCAGTGACTGGACGTGGCGTAGCGGCTGCACGTAGCGGAGCGCCGAGGATTGGATGCGCGCCAACGGAGGCACCGGAAGACCTGTCGCCAAGGGCATCATCGGCACCGCGCGCAATGGGAACGGAGGACGTCGTTCTCTCTAGAGCCACCGAGCGCATCCGTTCCACGACGGCGTCGAACGATTGGCTGCCTTCCCCAGGGACCCCACTTGATTGCGAGCGTGAACTGCTCGATCCGGCATCCCCAATGCGCGATCTCCCAGGTCGGCCAATGCCCGTCATATTCCATCTCCGATATAGGCGAGAATGCGCTGCTTATGGTGCTGCGGGCTGATGTCGCTCAGCCGTAGTGTCTTGCAGAGACAGAGTGGGGTTGTTTGCACGCTGCCTTCACCGGCACTGTTGCTCGCCCTTACGCCGAAGATAGGCTGCCACTCGACCCTCCGGCTAAGTGCATCCGGGCAACCAGGTCCGCAAAATCTTTGGCTTCCCGCGTCCGTTTGCCCCACGGCTACCGACTGATTCGTTTGGTTAGCCTCGCCAATGCGGTGAGTGTAAATCGGACGAGCCTGAGCCACTAGTTCGACCATACATGACGTTCGCATTCCTATGTTTCGCATTGAGTTCAGGCTGTTTAGGCACGGCAGGTCTGGATAGATCGCCTGGCTGACGATTAGCTGACGATGGCTTCTCCCGGATGCACAAAAAGAAGGTCCGACCTGGGTTAAGCGTTGGCGATCAGGCTGCGGCCGGCTCGCGAAAGCTCCAGGTCAGGCCGAGTGGGCTTGTGGTGGCGCTGTTCCGTTATCCAACGTCGGTCGCGAAGGGAGCCCAGACGGGGATATGGGGCGAGGGCCAGGCTCACAGCTTCCCTTTTCCGCGATCCCTTCGAGAAGCTGACGAGTCTAAGGGCCAATGATATCCGCGTTGATCGGCGCAATCGGCTGCATCTGCGGCCGGCCTCCCTGCCCGGCAGACAAGCGGGGCTTGCACCTCTGGTCACGAGCGACACGGGCTGAGCACAAGCGTCAGCAGTTCGTCCGACCTGCTAGCCGGCCTCCCCTGCGCACTTTTCGGCAAATGCATCAGCCAATAAAAAACCGGAGTCAGCTTGCTCCTGACGCCGGCCGTTTATCTTTTGGGATCGTCGCAGCTGATTTTTTCAGGGTGGTTCGATCCGGCACTGACCCGAGGGCGGGGGGGCTTGGGGGTACGAGCCGGTGCCGGACCGAACCGTCTCAGGCAACGCCGTCTATCTCGTCAGACATTGAGGCAATGGCGCGGCTAAACTGTGGCGAGAATGTGTCATAGAATCACCATTTCCAACACGCACTTCCAAAACGTGACTGGAAGTTTCGGACAAACGGGGCCGGATTGCTTGGCAGACGTTTGCAATTTAGACGCGAAACCGCGAACAATAGCCGCGCAGATTTCAAAAGGATCGAGGAGCTGACCATGGCAGGACGTGGGGAAGCATCCGCTCTGTCGATCCGACCGATCGAGGTGCGACGCGCGCCGCGACCAGCCGGTGCGTTTCGACAGGCGCGAACTCGACCAATGAATGACGCCCACTATGCCATCGACCATCTTGCCGGTCGCGCATCGTCGATGCCCGAGCAGCGAATGTGAAACGACAAACTTGGCTGTTCCAAGGCCGCCAAACGCCATGGCACGGACAAACAGGAAGCCCAGACCCTCCTGTCGCGTCGTCTCAGTCGAGACCTTCTAGAACAGCCCCGCGCACACGATCGTGCCAGTCGCCACCCGGCCTTGACAGAAGCTGCCTCTCTGGGTGGCGGCCGCACAGAAGCTGCCTCTCTGGGTGGCGGCCGCGACCAGATGGCGTATCAAAAGGTTTGCCAACACTCCTGAATGCTGAGACGGCGATCGCTAATGGCGGTGATGGGTGCGACCTGGATCATTTGTCCGGTACCTGTCTTACCTCTGCTCGCCGCCTGATCAGCACCTCGCCAATGCGCGCAGGCGTTGCAACAGATCCTTCAAAGAAATTCATAGACTCTTAGCAACTCCAAGCCGCCGGGAATGGTACGCTTCTCGCAGCGTCTGAAGTCAGTGGATCAAAATCGTAGTGGCGTGCACTTTCCGGCCGCCAAACAGCATGCGTCACGTTTTAAAGGCGATGTAAATAAGAGTATTCATTTTGGTTTAGGACAATAACACTCAATAAAGATTTTCGATACCTCGCGACAGACCAGAATCGTGACTTGTATCAAACATAATTTCCTTGAAAGCTGCAGCGTACGGAGAGCATCAAATGACAAGGTCAGTAAGACGGATGCCCAATGTTTCCATATGGCTTGATGCTCACCAATGATGACACTGGTCAGTCGCTTGCGGACGGCAGCGCATCTTGATCGTCTTCGAATCCTGGGCCTTTGCGCGCATGCGGACCTAACGGTCTGCGAGCTGGCGGAGATTCTGGGGCGGCGTCGCGAGCAGGTTGTGCGACACGTCCGGCTGCTCGCCAGAGCCGACTTTCTTTGCTGCAACGAACCACGGCCCTCGTACCATCTCAAAGCGGGGAGCAAGGACGGTGGGCTGGTTCAATTGTTGATCGATCTCCTGCCCCACGACGATGGCTTTCATAAACGAGACCTGCAACGCCTCAAAGTAATACACGACGCGCGGTCGAAGGGCCCGCCTGCTTGAACGTGAAATAGATCAATCCAATGGGAACGAAACTGTCATGGACAACTTCGCAGATGGCGCGACCGCGCAGCCCGACACTCACGGACGGTCAACCTTGGCCGCGGTCGATTGCCGCGTTCACGAACTGCTTCTAAGACAGGAGCGGCAGGAGCGGACGACGCTCAAGCTGATTGCTTCCGAGAACTTCGCCTCTTCGGCGGTGCTGGAAGCGACCGGCTCGATTTTCACGAACAAGTACGCCGAGGGATACCCCGGTGCGCGCTACTACGCGGGAAACGAGATCGTCGATGAGCTTGAGAACCTCGCCATTGACCGCTTGAAAACACTATTTGGCAGCGAACACGCCAACGTCCAGCCTTATTCCGGCTCGCCGGCCAATCAGGCTGTCTATCGCGCGCTTTTGAGCCCGGGAGACAAAGTGATGGGCTTGCCCCTCCCCGGTGGGGGTCATCTGACACATGGATGGGCCGTCAACTTCTCAGGCACTGATTACAAACGCGTCCCCTATGGGCTGCACAAAGAGACGCAGCAGATTGACTATCAGCGCTTCCGCGAGACGGCCAAGCGGGAACGGCCGAAACTCATTTGGGTCGGCGGAACTGCTTATCCGCGTGTTTTTGACTATGCGGCAATGGCCGAAGTCGCTTCGGAGGTGAACTCCTATCTGGTGGCCGACATCGCACACATCAGTGGCCTGATTGTCGCAGGAGCGCACCCGAACCCCGTCGGCCATTGCGACGTCGTCAGCAGCACGTCTCACAAGTCAATCCGCGGTCCCCGCGGTGGCTTTATTTTGTCAAGGAATGAAGACCGCTATCAGGCGCTCTATCATCCGAAAAGCAAACACAATCTCGCCAAACGTATAGACCGTGCGGTGTTCCCTCTCCTGCAGGGCGGACCGCATATGAATATCATCGCCGCGCTAGCTGTCGCCTTGCAGGAAGCCGCGAACCCGTCCTTCCATGTCTACGGTCAGCAGATCGTCAAGAATGCCAAGGCGCTGGCCCAGGCGCTTCTGGAGCGGGGGTATGACCTGGTCACCGGGGGGACTGACAATCACCTGCTGATCCTTGATCTTCGGAACCGGCCGCTGTCAGGCAAGGCCTATGCCGAGCGCTTATCGGAAGCAGGCATCATTACGAACTTTAATATGGTGCCGGGCGACCCGCGGCATCCGGCGCTCACAAGCGGCATCCGCTTAGGGACACCAGCGGTGACGTCCGTGGGGATGTGCGAAGCGGAAATGGCGCAGATTGCCGCTTTCATCGACCTGGTCTGCCGCCAGCCCAATGATCCGGATGTCCATGCCTGCGTGCGGAGAGACGTTGCCGACTTCTGCCTTGCGTTCCAGGTCCCCGGCATCACCGACAGGTAAGGCGGGCAAATCAAATGTCGCGACCTAACTCCAACATCTGAAGCGAGGACATTCCATGACTAAGCAGTTCGTGTTCTCTTCCGAATCCGTCGGTGCCGGACACCCGGATAAGATGGCCGACAACATCTCGGATGCGATTCTCGATGCGATCCTCCGCACCGATCCGAAGGCGCGCGTCGCGTGCGAAGCGTTGGTGAAGACAGGGATGGTCGTTCTGGCTGGCGAGATCACCAGCGATGCGCAGGTCGATTACAGCCAAGTTGCCCGCGAGACGATTCTCGATATTGGATACGATGACGATGCCATCGGCTTTGATGGTCGGCGTTGCGCCGTCGTTCTGGCTCTCTCCGAGCAGTCGCCCGACATTAGCCAGGGCGTTGACGAGGGACGAGGGCAGGATCTCGAGCAGGGGGCGGGGGATCAGGGCCTCATGTTCGGCTACGCATGCAACGAGACCAAGACATTGATGCCTTTGCCAATCCAACTCGCTCACGATTTGACAAAAAGACAGGCACAGGTGCGGAAAACGGGACGGCTTGGCTGGCTGCGCCCGGATGTGAAATCTCAAGTGTCCGTCCGCTATGAAGGTTTGCGCCCGGTGGCGCTTGATACCATAGTCCTGTCGACGCAACATGCGGAGGAGGTCTCACAAGAAACGGTCCGCGAAGGCGTCATCGAGGAGATCATAAAGCCGGTCTTGCCTCCCAACTTGGACACGACGGGGATCAGGTTCCTGGTCAATCCAACCGGCCGGTTCGTGGTCGGTGGGCCGCGCGGCGACTGCGGGCTTACCGGCCGCAAAATCATCGTCGATACCTACGGTGGGATGGGTCGTCACGGCGGCGGCGCCTTTTCGGGCAAGGACCCATCCAAGGTTGACCGCTCGGCCGCCTATGCCGCGCGGTACGTCGCAAAGAATGTCGTTGCCAGCGGCCTTGCGGAGGTCTGCGAGGTTCAGCTTGCCTACGCGATCGGCGTGGCTGCCCCGGTGTCTATCCTCGTCAACACTTTCGGGACCGCGAGGATCGAGGAAAAGACGATCGAGCGCCTCATTCTTGAGCTGTTCGATCTCCGACCGAAAGGCATCATCAAGATGCTTGATCTCTTGCGCCCAATATACCGCAAGACCGCGACATACGGACACTTCGGCCGTGAAGAGCCGGAGTTCACCTGGGAAAGGACGGACAGAGCTGACGACTTGCTGCGTGAGGCAGGACCGGCAGCTGCGTGAGGCGCCGATATTGGGTCCAGCGACATGCGGCAACCCATTCCAACTCGTCAAACCCGCGCCCGGCCGGCGCGGCAGAAAGCCGGCGGGTTCTTGGCGGAGACATTGATGCCGGATTATGACGTGCTTTGCATCGGCAATGCCATTGTCGACATCATCGCCCAGTGCGACGAGGAATTCCTCAAGACCAACGGCATCATCAAGGGCGCGATGAACCTCATCGACACCCACCGCGCCGAACTGCTCTACAGCCGCATGGGCCCGGCGATCGAAGCGTCCGGCGGCAGCGCCGGCAACACGGCGGCCGGCGTCGCCAGCTTCGGCGGCCGAGCCGCTTTCTTCGGCAAGGTCTCGAACGATGCGCTCGGCGAAATCTACGCCCACGACATCCATGCGCAGGGCGTCGCCTTCGACACCAAGCCGCTCAAGGGCGAGCCGCCGACGGCGCGCTCGATGATCTTCGTCACTCCCGACGGCGAGCGTTCGATGAACACCTATCTCGGCGCCTGCGTCGAGCTCGGGCCGGAGGATGTCGAGGCCGACAAGGCTTCCGGTGCCAAGATCACCTATTTCGAGGGCTATCTGTGGGACCCGCCGCGCGCCAAGGAGGCCATCCGGCAGACGGCCAAGCTGGCGCACGCGGCGGGCCGCGAAGTGTCGATGACGCTGTCGGATTCGTTCTGCGTCGACCGCTACCGCGACGAGTTCCTCGACCTGATGCGCTCGGGCACCGTCGACATCGTCTTTGCCAACAGCCACGAGATCAAGTCGCTCTACCAGACATCGTCATTCGACGAGGCGCTGGCACAGATCCGCAAGGATTGCCGGATCGCCGCCGTGACCCGCTCGGAAAAAGGCTCGGTCATCGTGCGCGGCGACGAGACCGTGGTCATCCAGGCGACCGCGATCAAGGAACTGGTCGACACGACCGGCGCCGGCGACCTCTATGCCGCCGGTTTCCTGCACGGCTACACGCAAGGCCGCGACCTCAAGACCTGCGGCGACCTCGGCTCACTGGCCGCCGGTCTGGTGATCCAGCAGATCGGCCCAAGGCCAAGGCAGAATCTGCGCCGCGAGGCGGAACAGGCGGGGCTACATCAGGTGGGCATTTCCGCGACGAGCTGCCCATCTCCCCGTTGTGCAGGCGGTCCAGGCAAGCGCGGGTAAATCGAAATGTCGCATGCCCATCCGTGAAAGCTGGCGGCTTTCCGTCTGAGTTTCTGGTTGTCGAGGCTCAGGAACGTTGACGCAAATGCCGGTAACAGTTCCAGGCGATCTTGATCATCACGACGCTGACATTTGCCGCAAGTCGTTCAAAGAGCGAATCATGTGATTCGCAGATTTGCCGGCCGCTCAGCGCACAGCTTGCGCGGACTGGAGAGTGGCTGCAGCGCCAACAGCTCACGACAACGATCAAAGCGACTTTGGCAACACGCCGATAAGTGCACGGCGCAATCACATAAACACATAAACATTTCGTTATGCTGGATTGACAAGAGCGCGGACTGCTGTGATTGTCGGCGGGTCGTGGTTCTCCGTACGGCGCTGCCGCAACGGAGCTAAGAGGGAAGCCGGTGCGATGCCGGCGCTGCCCCCGCAACTGTTAGCGGCGAGCCAACCCAGCAATGTCACTGAGGCGAACAGCCTCGGGAAGACGGGCAGAGGCTGTGACCCGCGAGCCAGGAGACCTGCCACGGCGAACAACGTCCACGGGCGGGGTGTCTCGGTGGCCGCGGCAGCCCGGCGTTCATGCCGGCCTGCTAGCGCCTTCCTTGCCCCACGCCCCAACCATCGGGGTATGGCATGACTATCTCTCAGCAAATTCCTGTTGCAACGCTCGGCATGCCGCGTATGGGTCGCCGGCGAGAACTGAAATTCGCGCTTGAAAGCTACTGGTCCGGAAAATCTTCCGCTGCCGACCTTCTGGCGACGGCGAAGGCGCTCCGTGCCGCTAACTGGAGGGAGCAGCACGATTGCGGCGTATCGAAAATTCCGTCGAACGACTTCTCACTCTACGACCATGTGCTCGACACTGCAGCCATGGTCGGCGCCGTGCCGTCCCGTTACGCATGGAAGGGCGGCGAGGTCCCACTCGACATCTACTTCGCGATGGCGCGCGGCAAGCAGGGTGAGACCGCAGGTTGTGGACATGCCGGCCACGAGCATGTGGCTCAGGGGCACCGCTCGACCGCGATGGAAATGACCAAATGGTTCGACACCAACTATCACTACATCGTGCCGGAGCTGACCGACGATCAGACCTTCGCCCTCTTGTCTATGAAACCGGTCGATCACTTCCTCGAGGCTAAAGCCCTCGGCATTCACACACGCCCGGTCATCCTTGGACCGGTCACCTTCCTCAAGCTGGCGAAGTCACCTGCCGAAGGTTTCAATCCGATAGCGCTTCTGCCGCGGCTGTTGCCTGTCTACGAGGAACTCCTGCGGAGGCTGAAGCTTTCGGGAGCCGACTGGGTGCAGATTGATGAGCCGGCGCTTGTGCTCGATCTTAACCCGAACGAACGAGCTGCATTCGAATTCACCTACGGCCAGCTGTCGAAAGCCGCGCCCGAGTTGAAGATCATGCTGGCTACCTATTTCGGGCCGCTGGAAGATAATCTCGAGACCGCGATTTCCCTACCCTTGGCGGGCCTGCATCTCGATCTCGTGCGCGCTCCCGAGCAGTTGGAGACGGTTGGTCGGCTCGCACCGAAGGATCTGGTGCTCTCGCTTGGCTTGATCGACGGCCGCAACGTCTGGCGCGCGAACCTGCCTGCGATTCTCGACCGCATCAAGCCGATCGTCGCCGGCTGGCCCCTAGACCGCGTCGAGATCGCGCCGTCCTGCTCGATGCTTCATGTGCCGATCGACCTGGGGATGGAGACCGCGCTCGATGTGGACGTCAGTTCGTGGCTGGCATTCGCGGCCCAGAAGACCGAAGAGCTGGTCGTGCTGGCCCAAGCCTTGTCCGAAGGCAGGCAGGCCGCAGTAGGCGCATTGAAAGCTTCTGCCGAGGCTGCCGCCGCGCGCGCAATGTCCACAAAGGTCCATGATCCGCTCGTCGAGGGGCGGATCGCCAGCATTGACGGCGGCATGAAGCAACGAAAGAGCGCATTTGCCGAGCGTTCCAAAGTCCAAGCTGGCACGCTCGGCCTGCCGCCGTTCCCTACGACGACCATCGGGTCCTTTCCGCAGACGCCGGAGGTGCGCAAGGCGCGCTCCGCTCATGCGAAGGGCGAACTGAGCTATGTCGACTACGAGACCTTCCTGAAGAAGGAGACCGAGGCTGCTATTCGCTGGCAGGAGGAGATCGGGCTGGACGTGCTGGTGCACGGCGAGTTCGAACGAAACGACATGGTGCAGCATTTCGGCGAGCAACTGTCCGGCCTCGCCTTCACCCAGCATGGCTGGGTGCAGAGCTATGGCTCCCGCTACGTGCGCCCTCCCATCATTTTCGGCGACGTATCGCGGCCCAATCCGATGACGGTGCGCTGGTGGCAATTTGCCCAGTCGCTGACGGAAAAACCGGTGAAGGGAATGCTCACAGGCCCGGCGACCATTCTTAACTGGTCTTTTGTTCGCGACGACGTATCCCGCGCCGAGGCCTGCCGCCAGATCGCGCTCGCCATCCGCGATGAAGTGGCGGACCTCGAAAGAGCCGGCGCAAGGATGATCCAGATCGACGAGGCCGCGTTTCGCGAAGGCCTGCCACTGCGCAAGTCCGACTGGAAAGTCTACCTCGATTGGGCTGTCGAATGCTTCCGGCTCGCTTCAACGGGTGTAGAGGACGCGACCCAAATCCATACTCACATGTGCTATTCGGAGTTCAACGAGATCATCGACGCGATCGCTGAAATGGATGCGGATGTAATTTCGATTGAGACGTCGCGCTCGAAAATGGAACTGCTAGACGCCTTCAAGAGCTCCAAATATCCGAACGAAATCGGTCCCGGAGTCTACGACATTCACTCACCACGTGTCCCGGAAGTTGGCGAGATTTCGGATCTCGTCATGCTTGCCCGCGAGCGACTGTCCGACGGCCAACTGTGGGTAAATCCGGACTGTGGCCTCAAAACACGCAAATGGGAGGAGGTCCGCCCTGCCCTCATGAACATGGTCGCGGCAGTATGCGCGCTGCGGAAGAAAGTGCAGGCCGGAGGATTTCCTGATTCCTAACCATGTGGTGATTTACCAGCTGCCGCATGTCGGCCGTGAATTTGCCAAAACGATTACTTCTTGGAAATGAATCATTCAACGAAAGCTACAATTTCCCTTCGGCAGGTTCGCGTTGCTGGTCAGGGGTAGCAATCAATTCGATCAAGTTCTCCGGCAGAGGTCTAGGCTCGATGTCGAGGCTGCAATCTTCTGCAGGCTATCGGTGCGCGCCGCTCAGATGTGGTGAACGAGGAGGGCGTGATGCCGGCAAAGGGAAAGCTGACCGTGCGACCATTGAGACAGATGCTTCGGCTGACGGCCGCTATCGGATGCTGAGCCGACGTTGGCGAGCCCTGCCTGCGCCTCCAACCACGTCTTTTGCGCGGCGTTCGCCTTGGCATTGACCTTCTGCGGCTGGACGGGGCTTGGTAGGCGTTATCGGGCGCACCATCTGAACGACCTTCGGAAATCGCCATCGCCGGCAGCCTGGCTGCCCTCACGCCCGCCCGATCGGAAGCTTCCAGATGTTATCGAGGGGGCTCCCAATAAATGCCATAAAAAGCAAGCTGCTCTTCCAACTGTTTTACCCGCTCTGCGGCATTCGTTTCAGAGTGCGCAGCCGCCACTGCCGCCAGAATCTCGACGGCAGCGAACGCCGGCGCCATGCTTCGGAAAAACGACTGCGAATTTACCGGAACAATGATCGTTTCCTGCGCGATCCGGACCAGCGGCGACACGCTGCTGTCAGTGATTGCCACCACCCTGACACCCTGCCGAGCTGACTGGCGCGCCATGTCGATGGTCGTGCGTTCATAAGGCGACATGCCTACAGCCAGAAGCACGTCACCCCGTCCAGCATCCCGCAGCGCGTCCAGACCTTGTCCTCCCATCTCGCCGACCAGCGTCACCTTGCGGTCACCGCCAGCCAGAAACGACATGATATGAACGAAGTGATTCGCGACCGGATAAGCGGCGCGTGAGCCGAGACCGAAAAGATTGCGCGATTTTGCAAGCAGGTCGGCGGCGGCAGTGAACTGCATGGCATTGCCATATTCACCAAGACTTGAAATCTGGGCCGCGAGTGTGTCGGCAACGACTCCGGCAGTCGAATATCTCGGATCGCCACGCTGTTCGATACCCTGTCGCGCCGGCTCCCCGGCGATCGTCTCACGCAGCGCGCGCGCATAAAGGCTGCGCATATCCTCGTAGCCTTCAAGGCCAAGCCATCGCGCCAGCCGCATCATCGTGCTGTGCGAAACGCCGGCCTGGTTCGCCTGCTCGCGCATCGACATCAGTGCGACATCCTTGGGATGATCCAGCACGAAACGCGCGGCGATCCGCAGCTGCGGCGGCATATTCTCAAACCGTTCGACCAACAACTCGGCCAAAGGACCTTTTTCCATTCTGAAATACCCCATTCACCTAATTGCCGACTTCTCCTTGAAAAGTCGGCAATGCAACAGTCGGAGCCGAATTGGACTCATGAAGTCCAAATGGACTTCAATTTTCGATCGTGCTGCCTTCGCAGGTCTCGTCACATGAGCAAGCGCGAAATGGTCATTCATTGCGGCAATGGTCGGCAGTTGCACATAGCCGTCCTTCCTGACATTAACCTGACTTGCGCTTAGCCACATGCAAGACCTTCGCGACGGGCAAAGGTGGTTGATGTCAGGTCCTTTCGTCTTCGGCCGGTAAACCCCTGCATCTGCTCCAGCGCGTACCATTGCGGATCCATCACATTTGGCGTCACCTCAAGGTTTAGGTCGGAGCCCACCTTGTCACAAATAGTCGCTGTCAACCCAGATGTTACATGGCCGTTGCAGTCGCCCATTGGCAGCAACGATGACAGAATAACGCGTTGATGGATCGGTTCGCGCTGATGCTGGGCTTGCACGGCGCACCATGTGAGGCTATATCGTGCCTCACATGGAATGGAGGATAATATGCTAGCGTTCGGAAATATCGCCGACGTGTTAGGGCTGCCCGTTAAAGAGGTGGCCTCACGGTCGCCTTTCGGGCTGATCTCCCGGATCGAGAATGGACTTCCCATCGGGGCACTTGAGCGCGTTGCGCATCTTCTGGCGCCTGGCGATGCTCAGTTCAAATACCGGCTGATCCCCAAGGCGACCTACGAGCGGCGCAAGACGGTACATCGTCTCTCGTCGGACGAGGGCACACGATTGGCCCGCGTGGCGCGCGTCTGGGGTCTTGCTGTCGATGTCTGGCAGAACGAAGAGGAAGCGCGCGATTTCTTGTTTCGGCCGCACCCGATGATTGAGGACAAGCGACCGATCGACGTCGTTATCCTGAGCGAGTTCGGCGCCGAAATGGTGGTCGATATCCTCGGAGGTCTGAAGTACGGCAGTGCTGCGTGACGGCGCAGACCCTCGATCGCACGCTATCGTCCTTTCGTATCGGTGATCCGGCCGGCACCTACCCGATCTTCGATGCGACCGGCTCGACAATCGCGCCAGGGCGATGGAACACGCCCGGAAGTCCTATAATCTACACGAGCGAGCACTATTCGACGGCCCTGTTGGAAAAACTGGTGCATGGCAGCGGCCGACTGCCGCCCAACCAGCACTACATCGAAATCACAATCCCGCGCGGGCTGAGCTACGAGGTCTTTTCCCAGCCGTCACTGCCCGGCTGGGACACGATGCCGGCGACGGTGAGCAAGGGATTTGGCGAAACCTGGTGTTTAGAACGGCGCAGCGTCATCCTGCTGGTGCCGAGTGTCGTGGCGCGTCTCGATTGCAATGCGCTGATCAATCCGGCGCATCCGGAGTTTTCAAGGATCCAGACAAGTCTGCACCAGCCCGTCTACTGGGACCGGCGGCTGTTTGGTGCGTAAAGGAGAAGCGGCTTTCTGTCGCCTACAACCCCGGGCCTTGGTGAGATTGATGCGACACCGGTCACGTCGGCGCTGATATTTCCGCATCATCTCGGCTGAGGCGTGGCCGAGCTGCTTTTGCACATAGCGCACATCGACCTCGGCCGAACTAGTGCCTACCAACCATCGTTCGTGGACCAGGGGCATTGAGCACGCTCGACCGTTCGTTCTCAGACTTGTTCAACAACTCGCGGGCCGATGATCGTGCTCGCCTGCTCCACCGGGTTCTTGCTTGGGCAGGCTTTCCGCCACTTGCAACGGAGCCCCAACGGCGGCATCTCCGGGACAACACTGCGGCTCCCAATGCTCATTGTGAATCCTTAAGAGCACCCGTCAGTTTCTCGTAAGCAAAGCCGCACAGCATAGGAACGCCAAGGCTAGCCAGCCTACCCGTATTCGGAGGTTAACATGGGCCCACTTCACAATCTCAATCCATCCGATCCAAATTTCGCGACGCACTCCTTCATGATGCTACAGGAGCAAGCGGGGCAAGCGGACTTTGAGCAGCTCCTAAACGAGGCTCCGCAAGCCGCTGCCGTAAATCCTCGCAGGATAGAAGGCCACACGCCGTCATCAACTGAATCCAAGCAGAATCTCGCGCCACGGAGGAAGCTCCCCCCTGGGGAGTTGCCCGACAAAATGGGGCTCTGTGCCAGCAAACCACATACCTCGGATGCAAATCTTCACAGTTCAAACTCCTCCAGTGCCAGTACATCCTCTTCAGCTAGGCCGAGCACCTCCCTGTTCAATTACCGGACGGCTGAATTGCTTCAGGCGAATACAGACGGCATCTGTGTTGGGCTGACTGCGGGGTGGCTGCTCAATCTCAACAACGGCAACAGCGCGTCAGCCCGAATGAATGCGCTAATGCCCGGATCGCAAGGGCACGCCACAGCGGCTGAGCGGCAGCACGAGTATCAGGCCCTCAAGGATCTGTTACGAAGCCAGGGAGCAAGAGCTACTCAGGCCGAGCTTCAGGCACAAAACACCATGTTGCAGCAAGCAGGCTTGGCACCATCCGGAGAAGAGAAGCGATACAAAGTCGGCGAGCCTTCAAGCTTCTCGCGTATGCTGGACAAAATCACCGAAGACGGATCGACCCGTTTGCTCAGCTTGTATTTCGCCGAAGGTGGCGCACACACAGCTGCGACGTCGGCGTCGAATGGAATGACCACGCTCTTCGACCCTAACTTTGGAGAATTTACTGTTCGATCACAGGATATGGCTTCATTATTCCAGAGCCTCATTAACCGTTACAGGAACCCCAACGAGCAGCATTTGTCGACAGTCACCCTACAAAGAATGTACTGAGTCGGGACGAACTTTACGACGGCTGGTATCGGCACTGACGGGTCGTCGGAAACGACAAGATTCCGGGCGCTTCGGCGCCTGGGAATATAAACGGGAACAAATTGGCAAGAGAGCGCGCGCAACTCGGCGATCCGCGGGCATCTGACTTATGACGATGGTTGAGCGTCGTTCGCAGCGGTCCTCAATGATCTCCAGGAGATCGCGACGTTGGTCGTCATTGAGCTTTTCCGGTCCCCGGTCATCGAGAACCAGTTCGACATGTTTCACTGAATAATTGAAGCCCTTGCCGAGGCTTGCAAGTCTGGGGCGCATGGCGCACCCGCCGCCGGCTCTCATCTGCTGCGCGCTTCGGCCTGTGGACAACAGACAACGAAGCCTCCACGGCTGCGAAAATCTCGCGACGGCGGCTCGATTCCGGGACCGGACCGCCATTTTGCGGAGGTGATCCGCGCAGGTACCTGGCGTGGATCACGCCATCCATCTCCTGACCGCATCATTGCCATCGCCTCCTACAGCCCGGTCGAGCCTCCCGACCGCCGGATTGATGATGACGATCCCCTTTGAAGAATAGTCTCTTTTGAAGCGTGACGGTCTGCGCCGTCTTGCCGTGGCCTCCTGCCGCACACGGCGAAGCGCTGTCATTGTACCGTGCAACACCCACTGGAAATACGACAGGCGGATCACAATAATCAGGTCTGGGCTAAAGATTTTTCGCGCAAACCCCGAAAAAAGAAACGACAGCTCTTGGTCTTCACGCCGCCGCTTGGACTTGGTTGGAGAGAGGTCACCAGTCCGGCCATTCCGAAGTGGCATAAGTTATCCCGCTCTTTGACCGGGCATCGTCGCCGAGATGTCGAGGGGGCTTGTTGTAGAGCGCGACATTTCCGCAAGGTGGCAACTGCCACCAGCGAGCGGAGGTGGCTAAGCGTGAACGTCCGGCAGCGGGAGAAAGCAGGAAGTGCTGGTTGCCCCAATATTTCCACCCTCCAGATCGGGCGGCTTTGCGAGGCTGCGGAATGACGGCGGGCAAGTTGTCGGAGACCATGTTCAGTTCCCTGGAAGATACGCGATACGAGGGACGTCGCCGGGGTCCGCGGGCGGAAGGTCAGCGTTGTCGTAATCGTATGGCCCTGAACATGCGGCGGACCATACCAGGGGCATGGATGGGAGTGGATCGGTTCTAAACTTGGGTGGAAGTGATCACCTGGCGATCGTCCAGATAACTGACGTTTTGTCCCTTTATTATTTGAACGGCGCCCTAACGGCGTTTTTTCGGCGGTTGGACGACCTCGAACTGACCGAGATGTTCTCGCACGATGCGGTCTACAGCCTTCGGAGTTCGAGCGTCTTACGGTCGAAAAGGACTGGTTGAAGGGTTCGGACGCGCTTGTCCGCGCCAGGCATGGGACGCAACTCATCACAGACCTCGCGGAGAAAGCCTCCGAGGCCGTTGCGCGCCGATGACCTGGAATTCATTGGACAGAACCCGCTGGATAGCCTTGATTGAGCGCACCTCGTCGCCGACCACGAGAACGGTTGCGAGCGGGTTCGTCATCGCATAGTGCTCCTACGGTCCGAATGGTCGGCGTTCGCGCGGTGGACAGCGAGCGTGACGGGCGTACGGGACTTGGGCGTCTTGCGGATGAACTTGTAGCGCGCCACGTGATAGCTCGGGTCGAAGCCATAGAAATTGCGCCGCATCCGCCGCAGTTCTTCTTCCCTATAGGCGGCAAGCGGTTTCTCGGCCTCGTCGCCAGCGCGGCGCGCCCGTTTGGCAGCAATCCGCCGGGCAAGATCGGGAGAGGCCGCGAGTTCGGCGGCAGCGCGGAGCAGTTCCCAATCGGCGGATTCTACATTTCCCGGCAGGCGCCGGGTGGCGAGCCCCAGTTCAAGCACCTCGTCGACCCCCCATCGGCAGCCTTGCCTGGGTCACGCGGCGGGCTCGGTCCTCGCCAACCCGAGCCGGCAGCAGATCGGTCCAGTATTCCGAGCCGTAGAGATTGCCCATGTCCTTATAGTGCGATTGAGGATGACGCCCTCGCGCATCCAGATTTCGTCGGCGGCAAGCGACAGGAAGACGCCGCCAGCCCCGGCATTGCCGAGCACCGCGGCAATAACCAGTCGGTCATCGGTCTCGATGATCTCGCGCACCAAGTCGTTCATCGCGTTTTTATTGCGCCAGGGGAGTTCCGGGGCCTGCCGGCGCGCTCATCGGCCGTTCGCGGCACGCTCGCCATGGCCTTCCGTGAGGGGGCGCTGTGGATCGGCCATCTCCGGCGACCGGATTCCCGCTCGCTGAAACTGCCGGCGGCTCGATCGCTTCGAAGACGCAGGCTACGGCAGCCTGGGTCACTTCATGTCGGTAGAGGCTCGACTTCCGAGCGGGGCGCATCGGAAATTCCGCCCAAGCCCAGACAGGCCCCGCATCCATGCCCGGATGGACGATCAGCCAGAGCGTTCCGCGCCAGACATCGGCCGGGATCGGCCGCTTGAGGAAGGGCGCGATCACGAGGTCCGGTGAAAAGAGAGCGACCGCCTCGCGAGTGAAGTCGTCATGGATGTCGAGCTCGACCGTCACTTCGTGACCAGCCCGTCTCAGGTCGACATGCAGGCGCTGGGAGAGCGAGTTGAAATTATGGCAGGGAAGCTGGATGCACATCACCCTCTCTTAGCAGATCCGGGGCAGTTGTTCGCCCGACAGCCAGTCGACAATCCGCCCGCTGCCAAACGAGGTCGTCATCTGGACAAGGCAGTTGTCGTCGGCCACAACGTGGCCGACCAGCGCCGCCTCACTGCCAAGCGGATGGGCGCGCATCGCCGCGAGCACGGCGTCGGCGCCCTCCGCCACCACGACTGCTACCAGTTTCCCTTCATTGGCGACATTGAGCGGATCGAGGCCGAGGAACTCGCAGGCTGCAGCCACTTCCGGTTTGAGCGGGATCTTGTCTTCGTCGATGCGGAAGCCGATCCGCGACTGGCTGGCGATCTCGTTCAGCGTCGCGGCGATGCCGCCGCGCGTCGGATCGCGCATTAGCCGGATATGCGCCCCGCCAGCCGCGACCATGTCTGCTACGAGCCCGTGCAGGGCCGCGCTGTCGGAGACGATGTCGGTGTCGAATTCCAGGTTCTCGCGTTTCGACATCACGGCGACGCCATGGTCTCCGATCGAGCCGGAAATGATCACCGCATCGCCGGGCCGGGCGGCGTCCGACCGGAGATCGAGCCCGTCCGGAACAATGCCGACGCCGGCGGTCGAGATGAAGACGCCGTCGGCCTTGCCACGCTCGACGACCTTGGTGTCGCCGGTGATGATCGGCACGCCGGCCCCGCGCGAGGCGGCCCCCATGCTCTGGGCGATGCGCTCGAGATCGGCGAACGGAAAACCTTCCTCGATGATGAAGCTCGCCGACAGATAGAGCGGCACCGCGCCCGCCATGGCGATGTCGTTGATCGTGCCGTGCACGGCGAGGGAGCCGATATTGCCGCCGGGGAAGAAAAGCGGCGAAACGACGTAACCGTCCGTGGTCATGACCATCCGCCCGCCAGGCACCGAAAAGGCGGACTGGTCGTTGCCGGCCCTCAGCCAGTCATTGTCGAAAGCCTTGTGGAAAATGCCCTCGATCAACTGGCCCATGGCGCGCCCGCCGGCCCCGTGCGAGAGGTCGACACGGCCGTTGGCGACATCGAGCTTGCGCCTGTAGGCCTTGATCATCATGTTCATGCGACCGCCCTCCCCACATCCACCTGCCGCGCCTTCTCGCGGAAGCGGCCATAGGTCCAGTGTGCGGCGCAGGCGCCCTCCGACGACACCATGCAGGAGCCCATCGGTGTATCGGGCGTGCAGACCGTGCCGAACAGCTTGCAGTCGGCCGGCTTCTTGACGCCGCGCAGGATCGCGCCGCATTCGCAGGCCGGGTTGTCCTTCGCGGCGGGCGTCACCATCGAAAAGCGCGTCTCGGCGTCGTAGGCCACATATTGCGGCCGGAGCCGCAGCGCGCCATAAGGCACTTCGCCGAGACCGCGCCATTCGAAGCTCTCGCGCAGCTCGAAGAAATTCGCCACCTCGGCCTGGGCCTTTTCGTTGCCGAGCGCGGTCACAGCGCGGATATACTGGTTCTCGACCTCGTGCCTG
Source organism: Mesorhizobium shangrilense (assembly GCF_040537815.1). Taxonomy (NCBI): domain Bacteria; kingdom Pseudomonadati; phylum Pseudomonadota; class Alphaproteobacteria; order Hyphomicrobiales; family Phyllobacteriaceae; genus Mesorhizobium; species Mesorhizobium shangrilense. The sequence continues at coordinate 52,721 of NZ_JBEWSZ010000010.1, read as the reverse complement.
CCGTCATTGACCTGGCGCACCAGCATCAGGATCGCTTGGATGACGTCGAGCGGCTCGAAGCCCGCCACCACCACCGGCTTCTGGAATTCCCCGGCGAAGAATTCGTAAGGTTCGGTGCCGATGACGGTCGAGACATGGGCAGGGCCGACGAAACCGTCGATCTTGATCGTGCCGAGCTTGCGAACGTCAGGGCTTTCCAGGATGTTCTGGATCGCCGCCGGCGTCAGCACGTGATTGCAGAAGATCGAGAAATTGCCGAGCCCCTTGGCGATCGCCGCCTTGAGCGCGAGCGCGGTCGGTGGCGTCGTGGTCTCGAAGCCGATGGCAAAGAACACCGCTTCGCGTTCGAGCTCGGCCTCGGCGATCCTGAGCGCATCGAGCGTCGAATAGACCATACGGATATCGGCGCCAGCCGCCTTGGCCTTCAAGAGGCTCGATCCGTTCGAGCCCGGCACGCGCATCAGGTCGCCATAGGTGCAGAGCGTGATCTCCGGCCGCATGGCGAGCGCGATCGCCGCATCGATCCGGCCGATTGGCAGCACGCAGACGGGACAGCCCGGTCCGTGGATCATCCGGACATTGGCCGGCAGCAGGTCCTCGAGACCATAGCGGGAAATAGCATGCGTATGGCCGCCGCAGAACTCCATGAAGTGATAGGAACGCGCCGGATCGGCGAGAGCGGCGATCTGCCGGGCGATGTCCTTGGCGAGCCTGCCGTCGCGATATTCGTCGATATATTTCATGCCGCATCTCCCATGGCAGCAGCTTCGCGGATGAGGGCGAGCGTCCTTTCCGCCTCCTCCGGATCGATCTTCGCGAGCGCATAGCCGACATGAAGGAGGAGATAGTCACCCGGCCGGACATCGTCGATCAGCGCGGTCGAAACGATCTTCGAGACGCCGTCGAGCGTGACCTTCGCCATGTTGTCGGGCAGTACTTCCTTGACCTGGACCGGTATCGCTAGGCACATGTCCGGCTCTCCTGCGCTGATGCATTCTCGTTCATGATGACCTGCCGCGCATGGGCGGCCTGGCCGAGCGCGATGCCGCCGTCATTGGCCGGCGCGAGACGTGGCAAATAAGGCTTGAGACCGCGGTCCCGAAGCGCTTGCGCAAGTCCGGCCGCAAGGACCCGATTCATCAAGCATCCGCCGCCGAGCGCGACCTCCGGGATGCCGAGGGGTGCCGCTTCCCTCGCGGCCCATTCTGCAAGTCCCGCGATCAGCGTACCGTGAAAGAGATCGGCCGCGTCAGCGCCGCTCAGTCCTTCCCGCGCAAGATGCAGGATGAGCGGCCGGAAATCGAGCACCCCGTCCCGGATTGCATAGCCGTCGGAAAGACAGCGCGGCGCCCGGACCAGGGCCTCGAGCTCCATCGCCGCCTGCCCTTCGTAGCTCTGGACGAGACGAATGGCTCCTATCGCCGCGGCGGCATCGAAGAGCCTGCCGAGGCTGGTTGTCCGGGACGGCCGCATACCGCGTTCGAACATCGCCGTGAGCTGCGCAACACCCCGATGACCTGGCCAGAGCTGCGACGCGAAATCAAGGCATCCGGTCTCCTGCAGGGCTGCCACCCCCATGCGCCAAGGCTCACGCGCCGCGCGGTCGCCACCGGGCTGCGGCAGCGATGTAAGCGATCCCGCTCGGCGCCAATGACGCCCATCGGCGATGAGCATTTCGCCCCCCCAACTTGTGCCATCGGCGCCGAAACCGTGGCCATCGAGCGCAAGCCCGAGAACCGGGCCGGAAAGCCGATGCTCCGCCACCACGGCCGCGACATGGGCGACATGATGCTGGACAGCCACGACCGGCAGGCCCAGGCTCTCTGCCATCCGCACCGAACGGAAATCCGGATGCAGGTCCGAGGCCGCGAATTCCGGCGTCACGTCCAGGATCGAACAGAGATGGGTGATCACCTCGCGCTGGAAACGGATCGCCTCGGCATTGCTGAGGCCGCCTATATGCTGCGAGAGAAAGGCCTCGCGCCCACGTGTGATGCAGATAGTGTTCTTGAGGTCGGCGCCGGTGGCGATCACCGCAGGTCCATCCTCGCCGAGATCGACCGGCTCGGGCACGAAGCCGCGGGCGCGACGGATGAACGCGGGGGCGCCATCGATGACCTGCATGACGGAGTCGTCGGCGCGGACGGTGATGTCGCGATCATGGGTGACGATCAGATCCGCAATCGCGGCAAGGCGGCGCTCGGCGTCGGCGTTGTCGGCCACTAGGGGCTCACCACCGGGATTGGCGCTGGTCGCGACCAGCGCTGCAGGTCGGTGCGGCGAATGGCGGGCGAGTTCGTCGAGCAGCACATGATGCAGTGGAGCATAGGCAAGCATCAGCCCGATCCGCGCGAGGCCGGGCGCGATGAGGTTAGAGAGCGCACCTGCACGTGCCTCGACCAACACGATCGGGCTCGCGGGCGATGCCAGCAAGGTTTCTTCGGCTTCGCTCAGTCGCGCGAACTGCCGGGCCGCCTCGATGCCGGCGACCATGACGGCAAACGGCTTCTGGTCCCGAGCCTTGCGCAGCCGGAGGGAATCGATCGCTGCATCGTTGCGGGCGTCGCAGAGCAGGTGGAAACCGCCGATGCCCTTGAGCGCGACGATGGCGCCGCCTTCGAGCCGCGCCGCAATCTCCGCGATCGAATGGCTGAGACTCGGGCCACAAACGGGGCAGGCGACCGGCTCGGCATGGAAGCGCCGGTTCTCCGGATCGCTATAGTCCGAGGCACAGGCCCGGCACATCGGAAACGATGCCATCGAGGTCTGCGTCCGGTCATAGGGCAGCGCGCGAGTAATGGTGAAGCGCGGGCCGCAATGGGTGCAGTTGACGAAGGGATAACCGAAGAAGCGGCTCGCGGGATCGGTCAGCTCACAGCGGCATTCGGCGCAGGTCGCGGCATCCGCGCCGATCCGGGTCGCGCTCTTGCCGCCAAGGTTCTCGAGGATCTCGAACCGCTCGCCACCGGCTGGCGAGAGTTCGAGCACGTGGATCGAGTCGATGCGGGCGAGCGGCGGCGCCTGGGTCCGGATCGCGTCGGGAAAGCGGCCCGCATCCGGACCCTCGATCTCTATCAGCACGCCGGCACTGTCGTTCAGCACGAAGCCAGAAAGCCGCATAGTCCGCGCGATCCTGTAGGCGAAGGGCCGGAACCCGACGCCCTGCACGGCGCCGCGCACCCGGAGCCTGAGCCGCCGGATCGGGTTTTCGATCGGTCGTGCGAGCGCCCTCGCCATGGTTCATGCCACCTTCGGTCACGCGGCCCAGTGGGCGGCGGATGCCTCGAGCCAGGCATAGAAGGCTTCCATGCCCTGTCCCGTGCGGGCGGAGACCGTCAGCGTCTGGAGGCGCCGATTGACGCGCAGAGCGTTGGCGATGCAGAGGCCGACATTGAAATCGAGATGCGGCAGAAGGTCGACCTTGTTGAGGATCATCAGGTCCGCGGCGGCGAACATGTTGGGATATTTGAGCGGCTTGTCCTCGCCTTCGGTGACTGACAGCACCACAACCTTGTGGGCCTCGCCGAGATAGAAGGCGGCGGGACAGACGAGGTTGCCGACATTCTCGATGAAGAGCGCAGAGCCTGGTTCAAGCGCGAGATCCTCAACCGCGTGGCCCACCATGTGGGCGTCGAGGTGGCAGCCCTTGCCCGTGTTGATCTGGATGGCGCGGGCGCCGGTCTCGCGGATCCGAGCCGCGTCGTTCGAGGTCTGCTGGTCACCTTCGATAACCGAGATCGTGAGGCGGTCCTTTAGGTCATTGATCGTGCGGACCAGCAGGCTGGTCTTGCCCGAGCCGGGGCTGGAGACGAAGTTGAGCGCAAAGATGCCCTGGCGCTCAAAATATCGCCGGTTCTCTTCCGCATAGGCGTCGTTCTTGCAGAGGATGTCTCTCTCCACCTGGATGATCCGCTCCTGGCTCATGCCTGGCACATTGACGCCGGCGATCCCCTTGCCATAATGGACGCTGCTGTCCGCGGCATGGTGATGATCATGCCCGCCATCGCCATGGGGGTGGTGGTCATGGTCGTGATAATGGTCATGGCTGTGACGGTGCCCGCCCTCCTCGTGCTTGTGACCCTCGATAGAAGAAGTCCCGCAACCGCATACCGTGCACATCAGCTCACCTCCATATCCCTGATCTTCAATTCGTCGCCTGCCGTCATCTGGACCCGATGCCGTCCGCAGTCCGGGCAGGCGCCGAACCGCTCCTCCAAGGCGACCGTCTTGCCGCAGTCGAGACACCAGCCCTCGCCGGCAATGCGGTTGATCTCGAGCGTCGCATCGTCCGCAATCGTGCCGTATCGCACGGCCTCATAACAGAACATCAGCGCGTCCGGCTCGACGTGGCTCAGCACGCCGACATCGAGCCGGACCGATTTGACGCGTGTCGCGCCGTTCTGCCACGCCGTCTCGCAGACGATCTCGATCACACTCTCCATCAGCGACATTTCATGCATGTGCGGCCTCACGAACTTTAACCTCAAAGGCCACGCAGGGATCGAACAGGACCGCGAGCCGCGACACCGATCTCACGGCGGCCTCATCGGTCCCGACGGGTGACGACAGCAGTGTCTCGACGAAGGGGCCGGCGGGATGAAAATTCCATTCGGTCGGGGCGAGGATGCGATAGGACGAAAGCCTGCCGTCGCCGCCGATCTCGGCCTGATGATAGAGCCGGCCACGCGCGCATTCCACAGCACCGTAGCCACCGGCGCCCGGCGTGGCCCCGCCGCAGGCGAGTGATGCTCCGTCGTACTTGCCGGTTGCTGCGAGAGCCGTCAGTTGTTTGAGGCAGAGGCGCACGTCGTTGATGCGGGCTCGCAGTCGTTGGACCAGATGGGAAGCCCCCACGTCATCGGCGGCGAGCCGGGCATACGCGCCCGTCTCCGCGACGCGGCCTTGGAGATGCGGCACGCTTGCATAGCCAGGCTCAGCGCAAAGCCGGGCGATGACTTCCGGATCGTCATTGATGGTCAGTGGATCGGGCCGCCGGCCATTGAAGAGCCGATCGTCGCCTATATCCTGCAACATCGCGGCGCAGGCTGATTCCGGCAAAGGTGTGTCGCCCTGGCTCGGGATGCCGAGCGCGCTGGCCGCCGCAGACAGCCGCGCAGCGGCGGCCCCCAAATGCGCCCTGTCGATTTGCCCGGCCTTGGCCGCGGCGATGATCTTTTGCGAAGCGGCCAGCGCTTCGCGGAGATGTCTACCGGCGGTTGCGCCGAACGATTCCGGCAGGGGGCATGGCCAATGGAGGATGAGCGCCCGCAAGGTTTCGAAAATCCGCTCGGCGAGCAATCCGGCGCCGGAGCCGATCCGTTCGTCCACCTTCATCGCCATATCCGCTGCATTCAGGACGGCGAGCCGCGCCGCTACGGATTGCGCAAAACCGCAGAGCGAAAAGACTTGACCAGCAAGAGGGGGCGCCTCTTCGGGCCTGCGGCCGACGAACATGCGCGTCAGCCCCTGCGGGCGGTTCGCCTTCACCGCGACGGAACAGGCAAGCGCGCGCGACACGGTTACGTCGATCCTTATCGTGCCTGGCCCGAGAAGGAATGTCATTGCGACGCCTCCTCGCGCCTTCGGAAATGCCCGCGCAACAGGTCACGCCGGTTGACCGCCGCGGGCGGGGCGGGCGGCGGTTCGAGCGTGGCAGGATCAAAGAAGGCCCGGGCCGCTTCGTCCGCTGTTTCGAGGGCAGCCTCCATCGTCGCGAACTCGAAGACCGGCGAAAACAGCGAGCAGGAATCGACACGGTCAATCGCATCGAGTTCACCGGCAATGAACTCGACCTCACCCGCTGGCAGGCTGACACGGAGGGTCGTACCGGTGGCAGCTGGGGCGGAGGAAGGGCCCTGCGGCAGATCCGCTGCCACGAGATTCATGAACCATGGTGTAGTCACGATGCCGAACGCACGACCGCCGTAAGTTCGAAAACCGGTCGAGGCAATGCCAAGCGCGGGATTGCAGATCGGCACATCGGCCATGGCGGTCGCGTAAATGTGCCGGTAGCAGGCCTCGAGCCGCCGGCCGAGCGCCTGCGCGGGATCGATCTCGGCCGTCTCTGCGACGTCAGCGTCCATCACCTAGCCTCATGAACTTCGATTGCAGCGCATCGCAATTTGGGCAGCGCCAGTCTTCCGGCAGGTCTGCAAACGACGTCCCCGGAGCAATCTGCCAGACCGGGTCACCCTCAGCGGGATCATAGACATACCAGCAGATACCGCATTCCATCTGGTCGTCGTCCGACATGGTCTCGCGCTTGCCGAAATTCTCGAAGGCGCTCATTTGAAATAGGCCTCCTCGATCTCACGCAGCCTCGCCTCGGAGTCGCGGAAATCATCCTCGGCGGCGATCGCGACCGAGGGAATGTCGCAGATCTCCAACGTATCGAGGATGATCGTGCCCATGGCGTTGTAGAACTGGACCGACCAGACATTGCGCGTGCCGGTCACTGCGATGCGGCAGGTGCCGTAACCGCGCGAGGTGAGCTGCACTGGCCCGGCACCCAGCGTTTCCTGCAGGAAGGCCATGTCTTCCGGGCTCATCGGGAAGAGCGAGAAGGTGATGATATGGCCCGGACCGTCGCTGTAACGGGCGATGCGATCACCGATCTCGGTTAGCACGGGCATAACGTTCATGGCGCCGGTCGGCGCCGGCCCGTGGCTGATCGAGCCCGGCAGCGCCGAGCACGCCTCTTTGACAGCGGCGGGAATGCTCGCGACCTCGATATAGTCGGCAATGAGCCGGCCCTCACCGTCGGTGAAACGGACGCGCCAGACGCCAGCCATCACCGCCTCCTGCATCCGGGCCGTGATGCCGTTCGCCAATGCCGCGACGCCGGCGACCTCGCCCTCGCCGAGAGTCTGGGCGATCAGTTCCTTGTCGTCGTCGGGGAAATCGGTGATGTCGAATAGCCGGCCCGGCCGGTCGGCCTTCTGAACGGCGAGCGCGTCAGCGAGTTCCGGCAGGAGCATCGCCGTCCGCCGACATCGGCGGATCATTTCCTCGGCGCTGCTGGTGGCGAGGAAATTGAGCTTGCGGGCACGCAGCGGCGGCTCGGAGCCGATCGGGGGCATCACCGCCATCGCCGCATCCTCGGCCTCGGGGGCGACCCAGAATCCGGCCTTCATCGCACGATCTCCTTGCCGGCATGGGTGATCTCGACCTTCGGTCCGCCCGAGGGCACCATGACCGGCGCGTCGGGCGCGAGCCAGGCGCTGATCTTCTCGACATATTCGGACCAGTCGCGGATCTTGCCCAGCACGCCGACCGGTTGGTCTCGACGAGTCACGGCGAGGCTCGGCATCACAACGACGTTAAAGCGGGCCTTTAGCTTGTCTTCGGCCGTGCGGAGGACCACGGCGCCGCGCAAGCGGCCTTGGAAGGCCTGGAGGATATGCGGGAGGACGACGGCGACGTCATCGGCTTCCGGCCGCTGCGACGGAACGCCGGTGAAGAACAGCACGGCATTGTCGGGTTGACCCGCCGCCGGAGCGAGGAAGGCATCGATATTCGTCTCGTCGATGAGGGGCAGGCGCGCCCGCTCGCTCAGGGCGCGGACCAGGACAGATGGCATAGTCTCCTCCACAAATCACGATGCAAAACATTCCAAGGAAATGAGGAGCAAGCGGCGTGCCAGACTTGGGAAAGTGAGATTCCGCTGATCTGGAAGACAAATTTCCGTACAAAGTATCGCGGGCATCTGGATGGAAAGTCCTTCCACTTTGGAAAATTTCTTTTCACTCGCTACGCAGATGCGGCGGCAATTCCGGCTCGCGCGAGGTGAGATCGGCAAAGAGGGCGTCGAAAGCCCTCCCCTCGACAGCTTCAGCAAGACCCGCGAGTGCGTTGTCGATGGCGCGGGCCTCGTCGGCGTCCAGCACCCGGATGGCGGAGCCGAGATGGGTGAGTAGGTAGGTTCCCGGCGGTTGTGGGCCGACCAGCATGAGAGAGATCGAGGATATCCGGCCATGTCGCTCGCAGTGGGCGACGAACTCATTGCCGGCGACGACCCGCATGGGAATGCCGATGCACATGATGCTCCTCCTCCGTCGTCCAGATCTTATGAAATCGGGAGCCGCGGTGCGCAGGGTGCCCACACGGCTCCCGACCGGCCTCAGCCCTGGGAGAAGTTCAGCCGGCCAGCGGGACTGCACCGGCAAGGGCAATGGCCACGCCGGCGATCCGCGCGGCAACTCGCTGGGCGTTGCCGAACCTCAACAAGGCCAGCCCGAAACCGGTGAGATGAAGGATGACCGTGGCAGCCATGAAGCCCGCCACATAGCCGCCAGCATGCGCCATCGCCGGAAGTTCGGCGCCATGGGCCTGGCCATGGAAGAGCGCGCATATTCCAACCACCGTCGCCGCGACCGACGTTGAAACCTTCACTTCGAAAGCAACCAGCAGACCGAGCAGCGCGACGGTCAGCGCGATCCCGGTTTCCACCATTGGAAAAGCGAGGCCGTAAATGCCCAGGGCGCCCCCCACCGCCATGACCGTCACGAAGGCCAAGGGAACGATCCATTGGGCTTTACCGCCCAGCGTCAAGGCCCAGAAGCCAACCGCGATCATCGCCAGGATATGATCGAGACCGCTGAACGGATGGCTGAAGCCGGCAAGCGCGCCGTCGGTGTGAAGGCCGATATGCGCGTGGGCGATGCCCGGTAGCGCCATCGCGACGAGCGACGCCGCAACCCTGCGGAAATTCATGATATCCTCCTCAATAGCGCAATGCGGCCGATTCGGCTCGGCGCTCGTAACGTTCGAAATCGATGTCGTTTTCAAGTAGTGGCCGAACCGCTGCTCCTTCCGGTCGCGCAGCGACGACGACGCCCCAGTCCCGCAATATTCCTACTGCCGTTTCGATTGCGCGCGGTATGACTGCCTTGACCCGCGTCGTCAGCGGGCCGCCCCAGTCCTCGAGATCCAGCGGCTGGCACCCGATGAGAACCAGCCGATCGGGATAGTGCCCCATGAGGTCAGCGGCGCTCAGCACCTCCTGGAAGCCGGTCTGATGCAGGCTCATCTTCTTGGCGCCAGTAAATTTCGGCACCTCGTCGTCTTCCACGATCTTCATCGTGCCCGGCTCGAGGCCGTAGTCGATGGCGTCGAACACGATCAAACGATTGTGTTCATTGACGAACTGCACGAGATAGAGCCCCTGCGTGCCGCCATCGAGGACGGTGACATTGTCAGGCACCCGATACGCCTTGTGGAAGGTTTCCACCGCGCGCACGCCGAAGCCTTCATCGGCCCAGAGGATATTGCCTATGCCAAGCACGAGAATCCGCGGGGAAGGCGAAGAGGCCAAGGGATTTGGGGCGACCATCTAGTCCTCCCTGTCCTTGAAGAGCCGTTCGCCGGAAATCATCGACGAGATGATGCTCTGTCGGCTCATAATATCCTCGCGGATCGCCACATAAATGTGAACCATGACGAAGACGAGGATTACCCACATGCCGAGATGGTGGAATGTGTGGATGTCCTGGCTGTTGGGCCAGATCGAGAACACCCAGCCGAAGAGCGCATATTCCCAGCCGTCGCGGCCGGCACCCTCGCTATAGAGCGCAAAGCCAGTGATCACCATGAAGAAGAGCGGCAGCGTGAACATCAGGAACATGGTGAACTGGGAAAGAGGATTGTGGCCGACATACTTCGGCTGCCGGGCCAAGAACGTGTACCACCGCAACTCATGCAGCCATTCCTTCCAGAAGCGGCCGCTCCAGAAGGGCACATAGAAGATCTGGCGGGCATGGATATTGCCGACAAAGGCCCAGTAGACCCTGAGGATAAGGAACACGGCAAGGACCTGCCCCGCCGCGAAGTGGATGAAGCGGATATACCCCATCAGGAAATTGGCGCTGGCCTCGCCCGGCACGGAAGGCAGCGGCGAGCCGATGAAATAGCCGGTTAGCGCGAGCGTCAGGATCGAGACGGCGTTGACCCAGTGCCAGATGCGCACCGGGGCTTCGTAAACATAAATGCTCTGGCGCTCGACGGCCTTTTCGCCGTGGGCGTCGGCGGCTGCGAGAGTTTCATGGATAGTCATGACTAATCCTCCTCACCGGACCTGGACCTTGGCCATTTCCTGACCGTCCGGGCTCATGACATGCGTCGAGCATGCTAGGCACGGATCGAAAGAATGGATGGTCCTGAGGATTTCGAGCGGTTGGGTGGGGTCTGACATCGGCGTATCCATCAACGAAGCCTCGAAGGCGCCAATATTTCCTGCCGGATCGCGGGGGCTGCCGTTCCATGTGGTGGGCACGACGCACTGGTAGTTGTCGATCTTGCCGTCCTTGATTTTGATCCAGTGCGCGAGCGCGCCGCGCGGGGCCTCGGTAAAGCCGACGCCCTTGACCTCCTTGGGCCAGGTTTCCGGCTTCCACTTGTCGATATGGGCCGTAGAGAAGTCGCCGGCCTTAATATTGGCGATCAGCTTGTTCTGGAAATAGCGCATCTGGTGGCCGGCCCAGCTCGATTCGAGCGCACGGGCTGCCGTGCGGCCGAGTGTCGAGAAGAGGGCTGAAACCGGAAGGCCGAGATCCTTGAGCACCTTTTCGACCGGGTCCTTGAACTCCGCCTTGTTCTGGGCGTAGCCGACGACCCAGCGGGCGAGCGGCCCGACCTCCATGGCGTGGCCGCGCCAGCGCGGCGCCTTGATCCAGGAATATTTAGCGGCCTCGTCGAGCTGCTCGATATTGGTCTTCGTCCCCTTGGCGTTGGGGCCGAGTTCGTAGTGTGGCTCGGTAACCCCGTCCCAGGGATGCAGGCCCTTTGTCTCGTCGGGATATTTGTACCAGGAATGGGTAACGAATTCCTGGATCTGCTCGGGATCCTCATGGTCGACCGGCAGCACTTCGGCGAGATTGCCATTGATGATCGCGCCGCGCGGCAGCTTCAGGCTTGCCTCGGAGTAGTCGTTGACGTGCTCGGGTACGTCGCCATAGGCTAGCACGTTCTTGCCCGACAGACCGCCTCCGTAGAGCCAGTCCTTGTAGAAGGAGCCGATGGCCATGATGTCGGGAACGTATACCTTGTCATTGAACTCGATAATCTGGTCGATGATCGAGGCGACCATGTTAAGCCGTTCCATGTTGATGGCGCCGACCGCACCAGTCCCGTCGATATTGATCGGACAGGGTACCCCGCCAACCAGCCAGTTTGGATGCGGGTTCTTGCCGCCGAAGATCGTGTGGATCTTGACGATCTCCTTCTGGAAGTCGAGCGCCTCCAGATAATGCGCCACCGCCATGAGATTGGCCTCCGGCGGCAGCTTGTAGGATGCATTGCCCCAATAGCCGTTCTTGAAGGGTCCGAGCTGGCCTGACCCGACGAATTTCTTGAGCCGGGTCTGGATGTCTTTGAAATAGCCTGGCGAGGAAAGCGGCCAGTCGGACAAGGACTGCGCGAGCGCCGAGGTCGCCTTCGGATCGGCCGAGATCGCAGAGATCACGTCCACCCAGTCGAGCGCATGAAGATGGTAGAAGTGCACGACATGGTCATGGACCTGCAGCGCCAGCTGCATCAGGTTGCGGATCGAATTGGCATTGTCCGGGATGGTGATGCCGAGCGCATTCTCGACAGCGCGTACAGAGGTCAGCGCATGCGTGCCGGTGCAGACGCCGCAGATGCGCTCCGTGAAGGCCCATGCGTCGCGGGGGTCGCGGTTCTTTAGGATGACTTCAATGCCGCGCCACATGGTGCCGGTCGAGACCGCATTCCGGATGATGTTGTTCTCGTCGACATTGACCTCCACCCGCATATGTCCCTCGATGCGGGTGACCGGATCGACGACGATGCGCTTGCCCGAATTGTCCAGTGTGAAGCCGTTGGGTGTTTGAATTGTCACGATGCTGTTCCTCGCCGAGAGTGATTATGATGCGTCGGCTTTTTCGCGCTTGGTGGTCACGCGCTTGAAGGCGGTCACCGCGGCATGGGTGGCGATTGCGCCACCCACGATGCCGGCGGCGGTCATGCCGACCTTGTCGGCGTTGGCCTCGACGCCGAACTGGTGGAGGTTCGTCAGCCGGTCATAGAAGCTGCCGTTGTCCCAGAACCCGTCTTCCGAGCAGCCGATGCAGCCGTGACCTGACTGGATCGGGAAGGAAACGCCACCGTTCCAGCGCACGGTAGAGCAGGCATTGTAGGTGGTCGGGCCCTTGCAGCCCATCTTGTAGAGACAGTAGCCCTTGCGTGCGCCCTCATCGTCCCACTCCTCGACAAACTGGCCGGCATCGAAATGCGGTCGGCGGTAGCACTTGTCGTGGATGCGCTGCGAATAGAACATCTTGGGCCGGCCCTGCCGGTCGAGTTCCGGCAGCTTGCCGAAGGTCGTGATAAAGGTGACGACCCCGGTCATCACCTCCGCGATCGGAGGACAGCCTGGTACCTTAATGATCGGCTTGTCGAGGATGACCTTGTCGATCGGTGTCGCCTGGGTCGGATTCGGCTTGGCCGCCTGGACGCAGCCCCAAGAGGCGCAGGCGCCCCAGGCGATAATCGCCATGGCATCCTCGGCCATCCACTTCAGCTTCTCAACGAAGGGTTTGCCGCCGTCGATGCAGAACATGCCGTCCTCGTTGAGCGGCGGATTGCCCTCTACGGCGAGGATGTACTTGCCCTTGTACTTCTCCTTCGTCTCTTTGAGAATCGCCTCCGCTTGATGGCCGGCGGCCGCCATGATCGTGTCGTCGTAGTCGAGCGAGATCATCGACAGCACGACGTCTTTGACGAGCGGATGGGCCGAGCGGATGAAGCTCTCCGAACAGCAGGTGCATTCGAGCCCATGCATCCAGATGACGGGAACGCGTTCCTTGGTCTCGAGTGCTTCAGCCATCGCTGTCGCGCCACCCGGGCCGAAACCGAGGCTCGCGGCCGTCAGGCTGCAGAACTTGGTGAAACTGCGCCGGGTGATCCCCTGGCGACGAATGACGTCATATAAGGTTTCGGCAGCTGCCATGTTGCTCCTCCAGCAATTTCATCCCCATCGCATCGCCCGGATGGACGCCGGGCTCTGTCAGAAATGCCTGCAGCAAGAAGCGGACCAATTTACATTGCAGTTTGACGCTTGTTTACGCCACTGATCGCGGCTTTCAGCCCGGATGACAACGGCTTGACCTTTCGAGAACGGTCACGGCATTCAGTTCCCGCCATCGCTGACGCCTGGTAGTCAGGCTCATAGCTCATGATGACGCGGTCCAGCGCGCTCTTCCTGAATCTCGGCCTGCTCCCTTGCAATCTGCGCGGCCTTTCGACCAAGTCGGCCTGCTTCTGCTTTACGCTATTGTCGTTCAAGGCTCCGTTTTCACCGGAACCAGGGGGCGGGGATGCCATTTTAGGTCTGGTGGTTTTTGCTACCTAATGCCCGACAAATGGCTGAGTTTGTAGAGCCGCCGCGATGGTATACCCAGGCGGTCTTGAACTGCACGCCGATCTCGCGCGAGAGCTGCAGCGCGCCTTGCCCTTGACGGAATTCACCGAAAGCCAGATGGACATGACCATTTTCTTGAAGCTGAGCTTGCGTGACGCGAAGACCGTGCCCGACGACGGTGAACACGGCCTTGCAGGCCTTGTCGGAGCATTTGAAGCGGCCGCGGCTCATCGAGCAGCAACGCAGCGTGCCGCACTTCGGGCAGAACAGTTCGCCGTCAGTCTGTGGGCAGCGCATGCGTTTGAACCAGCCATGGGCCGTCGCCTCGCGGACCTTTGCCAAGTCCATGACGGTGAGCGTCCGGCACGCGGGCGACAGCAGGAAGTGCTGTCCCTTGGGCTGATTTTCGGACGTGGCCAACGCTCAGCCCCTCCTTTGCCTGGTAAGCGGCTGATCCGCGTATTTCCAAGCCTCCGGACGGAACGGGGACGTGCAGGACCGTGGCAGCAGGCTGCACGACGGTCGAGGCGATGACGAATTGGATGGCAGTCATGTTCAGGCTCCAGGTTGCAGGCACACAGCACTCGCAGTGGCCGCGCGGTCACCGAAAGATCAGAGCTGTATGTGCGCCGTCCTGAACATGGGGCGGGCTCATACCTGGAAGGCAGACGGGAGTCGATCGAGAAAGAGGTAGATGGTTAATGTCGCCGATGCCGACGTGGCGGTTCTTTGCTGCCTAATGCCGGAGTTTTTCCAGGGGCACCATCTGGTCGCAAGGGTGCGGCAGGTGCGGTAAATACGTTCGCACATCAAATCGGCCCAGCCTTTGAGTTCCACGTGGAAGGGGCGGTTTCCTGCAATCGGTCTTGAGAAGTCAAGATGACAAATCCCTTGAAAATCGCACTCACTTAGCTTATGTCTGGGAAGTCACGGGCTGCCACACGATCCCTTCGGGGAGTGCAAAAGGGCGGCCCTTCGTTTTGTTGAATGGCTCTCGTACCGTATACAAAACCACACGCCACAGCAGCACAACGAATAGCCCACCTGCGAGGGAAGGGATTGGTAATCCTGCGCCCTAGCGTGGCAGCCCGCAAGATAGAAGCCATTGGCTATGAGCGGTTGCGCATCTATTTTCTAAGTCGCCGGCAACTTAGTGACCCCGGCCGCCCCTTCGATCCAGGTACTACCTATAAGGACATCATTCGTCTCTACGAATGCGATATGCAATTGAGGGATGCCTGCTTCTCCGCTGTTGGCCAGTTCGAACTCCTGCTACGGAACACTATCTCGGAAACGCTTAGCCATAACTATGGCAGTCACCCCTACTATGAAGTGAATGCCTTTCGCGACCCAGCATCCAATCTGAATGCACTCCAGACTTTTGCTAGAGTGTATGAGAAATCGAAAGACAGTCGCGCCAAGCACTATCGTGATACCTATGGCACGCCAATCATGCAACCGATTTAGACCATGAAGGAATTTCTCACCTTTGGCGCGGCTGCGCGTATCTTCCAATGCCTCAACGGAACAACAAGGACCGCGATAGCCACGCAGTTCGGGGTCAGCTCCGACCACGTATTCACAAATTGGCTGGAATGCCTGGTCGATCTGCGCAACATATGCGCGCACCATGATCGTCTATTTAACCGCAGTTTTCAAAAGCAGCCCAGCACCCAGCGAAGCGCTTCCCTCCCGACGGCTCCCGGCAAAAAGCTCAAAGCCATCCTAGAGTGCCTGGATTATCTCCTCGAAAAACGCGGGGACCCGGCCCACATAGTCGACAAGATTATTCGACGCCATCCCGAGGTGCGGCCTGCAGAAGCGGGATACTGATCCTAAGGGTTGGTAGTGCCCGCAAAAAAACGTTCCCAATCAATAGGTTGAATTGCACCCGGTGGCGTTTGCTACCTTATGCCGGACATTTCGTCGGGTCGTGGTCGAGTAGCTCAGCCATTCGGCTTTCGCCCTCACAGATCCGCGCGGGCGGATTTCGCGCAACCGGCTCTTCCCGAGAGTAACCCGCGTTATATGTTCCCCGGCCGACCAGCCGACAGCGCGGCAAGGATTGAGAGCGGCGAAGCTTCCGCTAACGCCTACATTTCTCCGGTATTTCGGCGATGCATTCCTCGAGACGCTCCAGGCGGAACTTCGCATTGCGAAGTTCATGTCCCGCTTCGTGCCGCCTATGGCGCCCCTGAGGTGTGGTCGCCATGAGGTCGCGCTCCAGTTCGGCTATGCGCGCACGCACCTGCCGAGCCTCGTCCTGACGCAACGCTTTGATCCATCCACGCCCGCGCATCGGTCTTCCTGTCAACACCGCAAAAGCCATGCGGGGCTATGCCACCGAGACCCTAATTTCCGGCAAGCCGAAAAGTTCTAAATTTAACATCCACTAATATAAGTCTAGTCGCATCGGCATCGCCGTCGGCGTTGGCGGCTTGACGCGCGCATCGACAACCGCAAATCGCGTGATGCGTTCGACGGCCAGCCACGCGCGCTGGACGCCGAGCACGTGATGGAAATCACTGGCCACCCGGTTGGGGCGTTTGCCCCTTCGGCCTCGCCTCGCCACTGCCGGTCTATTGCGATGTGTCGCTGCGCCTACGATCACGTGGTGCCGGCGGCCGGCGTAATCAATGCAGCGGGTAAGAATCGGCGCCAAATGGTGCGAGACTGCCAAGATGGCGGACCTGCGGCGCATGCAATGATCGACTGACAGTGATGAGCGGCAGCCAAAGCGCAGTGACAGGCCGTTAAGCGCCGGGCAGCGTGCCCTTCGCCGACACCTCGAAGACATCGAGCAGGATGGCCAGCCCGACGCCGAACGCGGTCAGGATGAGGCCGGCCATGAAGATGCGGTTGGCGCGTTCGTAGATGGGTCGGCGCAGCGAACTCATGTCGAGCAGCTTGGACAGCGCCCGCATCTGCAACGCGATGCCGACCAGGATCGGCACAACGGCGAATAGGTCGTAGAGCCGCCATGGCACGGGGTTTGCCGCCCAATGCGTGACGAAGCCGAGCGAAAAGGCAAGCAGGATGCCCACCACGGTGACCGTGCCGTTGCGGAAAATCGTCTCGATCAGCTCTTCCTTCGGATCGTGCTCGTCCAAGCGTCCCTCCCTTCCCTCAGCAGTAAGAGGGCTTTGCACAGTGTGAGACTAAGCTCTCGGGAAAGCCTGTACATCGCCGCCAATTAGTCAAGAGAGCTTCTGACAAAACGAACAGGTGACTGTGCTGGGAATTAGCGGAACAGGGCGGTGAAACGCCGTTGACTTTGGCACAGACTGAGACCGGCGACCGGGGCCTTGTGCCCTATCGCCTCATATGGGCGCTCCTCGTTGTAGTATCTGCGACAATCCTGCAACCTTTCGAACCCCTTTGGCCTGACTCGCGCCAGATACCCAGCATGATGCCATCACAACGTGCTGGCGAGGGAAGCATTGTCTGCACTTTGGGATCATGCCCGGCATTGCCTTTCTCAAAGAGGTCACGATCGTCTCGTCCCAGTCGCAATCATTCTTGATTGCGACTTTCCGTAGCCAGCTCCGGCCATTATTTCCCTAAGATCTGCGATACAGGTCGAGGCGTTGTCGCCGTTTCGGCGGGTAAGATAGGCAAGACGACCTCGGGTACCTTTCCGGTCAGCGAGTTAAGGAAGGCAACGAGCAGGTCGACTTCTTCGGCCTTCAATTCTTCGCCGAGCTGGGTAGTCCCCATGATGGCCACGGCCTGTTTCAGATCCCAAACCTTGCCCGAATGAAAGTATGGCGCGGTGAGCGCCACGTTGCGCAGCGGCGCCACGCGAAAAACATAGGAATCGTCGGCTGAATTGGTGACGGCGAAGCGGCCCTTGTCTTTTTCCGGCCGCACCTCGGCGCTGGGCTTTTCAACAATGCCAAATGCGTAATAGGCCTCCCCGCCAACGTTGATACCGGCATGGCAGGAGGAGCACCCTTTCTCCATGAAAAGCGCTAGGCCCTGTTTCTGTTCGGAAGCCATGGCGGCGTCATCGCCATTGAGGAAAGCATCGAAGGGCGCCGGCGTGACCAGTGTTGCTTCAAAGGCTTCAACTGCCTTGGCTAAGTTGTCGAAGGTGACGCGATCGGCCGCACCGGGGAAAGCTGCATCGAACCAATCGACATATTGCGGCATCGACTTGAGCGTCGCGATGACTTGATCCGGTGTGTTGGCCATTTCGACACCGGCTTGGACCGGTCCTTTGGCCTGAGCCTTCAGGTCTTCGGCGCGACCATCCCAGAACTGCGCGATGTTGAAGACAGCGTTCAGTACCGTCGGCGCGTTGCGCGGTCCTTTCTGCCAACCATGGCCGATCGAGGTTTCAAGATTGTCGTCGCCCCCGGTGGCCAGGTTGTGGCACGAGTTGCACGACAAAACGCCTGACGCCGAGACGCGCGGATCGAAGAACAATGCCTTGCCGAGGGCGATCTTTTCCGGTGTGATCGGGTTGTTGGCGACTGCCGGCGTGGTGGACGGCAAAGCCTTGAAAGTGCCCAGTGCCGTTTCTCTGAGGTCGGCGGGGATCGGTTCCGCAGCAAAAGCGGTGGCGGTCGGCAAGGCGACAGCCATCGCAGTGAATAACATTTTCATAAATGATCTCCGAGCGTTGTGCACGGAAGCCATTGTGGGATATGCGGTTCGTGAACGCCCTGCGCTAGATCAACGGCGGGAGAGGACCGGGCCTGACGGCCAGACTTTATCGGGCGTGTGATCGAATGGCAGAAACCGCCACCCAGCCTGTGTCCATCGCACCGACCGTGGATCCCAACACGTGGCCGGGCGCCATCGCAATTTGCTCGCGCTGACGGCCGGGTTGGTTCCTTGGGGGTGGCGACAACCACCATGACAATGTCAAGGCGGAAAGCATCATGGAGACCATGAGGGGTCGAAGCCATGTATCCGATGACGTACGAACCCTTCAGCGGCGCGAAATAACTCCGGCTTTTTCATTTTGCAAAATTCAAACGGAGGGGATCGAGAATCAAAGCCAACTCCGACCCAGTTACGGGAAAGCCAACACCGAGCGCATCAACGTGCATGACGGTGGGATGCGGCGCTATTGACCTCGATGCTGGATGAGCATCCCAATAATCCTGTCGAGACACTTGTTGCGTTCGGCGGCAACCCCCACTATGAAGCGACGCTTCGCCGACTATGTTTCAATCCGCCTGGAGATTTTCATGACAGATGAAGCCGACAAAAACATCGACACCCTCATCGAGCTCACCGCCGATGTCGTCTCAGCCTATGTCTCCAACAATCCAGTTCCGGTGGGGGACCTCCCTGCTCTGATCGGACAAGTGCATGCGGCTTTGAAGGGCACCGCCGGAAGCGTCTCCGCAGCAGAAGAGCAGCTGGTCGTCAAGCCTGCAGTCCCGATCAAGAAGTCGGTGACACCGGACTACATCATCTCCCTTGAGGACGGGAAGAAATTCAAATCGCTAAAGCGCCATCTGTCGACGCACTATGGGCTGACGCCGGACGAATATCGCGCCAAATGGGGCCTGCCGTCGGATTATCCCATGGTCGCCCCGAACTACGCCGCAGCGCGCTCGGCATTGGCCAAGACGATGGGGCTCGGCCGCAAACCGAAGGAGCCGGAAACGCTGGCGTCGGCGAAGCGGACCCGCAAGAAGGTCGCGGCTTAATCTCGGCAACCGAGATTCGTTTTGGAGTGCGCTGCTGCCATTGGCATGATCTGCGCGGAATATGAAAGGGCGGGGGGAGCAACCCCGCCTTGTCTTTGCAGACAGCCTGGTTTCAGGAATTCGCGACGGCTTGCAGCAGTCTGCTGACCGATTCTCCGGTCAAGCCATGTTCTCGCTCACTCCTGTCGAGCGGGTCAGCCCCGTCCGGTGACGTGCCGCGTGCTTCCGGCTCTTGCGGGACGCAGCCGAAAAATCAGCCAGCTTTGCTGAGGCTGCCAGCGGATGACTTGCCAGTGCGGCGGTCCTGTTCGACCTCATAGTTGATCTTCTGACCTTCATTGAGGGTCGAAAGGCCCGCGCGTTCGACAGCGGAAATGTGGACGAAAACATCCTGACCGCCATTGTCGGGCTGGATAAATCCAAATCCCTTGCTGCTGTTAAACCACTTCACTGTTCCGGTCGCCATATGCGTATTCCTTTGTAACAATTGCAACGTGGGCAGGCCGTCAGGCCAGTCCGATACATAGCCGACACTTTAGGCAATGCAATAACGAAAAATTGCAGGGCCCGGCTCGATCTACTGATGGTGGCGCCACTGGGTCAATGGCCGGGTGGTTCACTTCGCCACCTTAGTGCATAACCCCGGCGGCACGCTTGAGAACCCGGCTGACGGTGGCGGGCGAGGCGCCGACCTCCATGGCGATGTGCTTGCCGGCCAACGTTGCCGCCGCTACGCCACTATGGGCGATCGACGTAGCGGTGACCTGGGGCATATCGGCAGACCGCGAGGAACGGTCGACCATGCCGGCCCGCCCTTCGGCCTTATAGCGCTAGACCCAGCGCGCCACGATCTTCGCCGACACGCCGCAGACGCGCGCCGCATGGGCTTTGGAATGCGCCTTCTATTGCCGACAGCGCCATCTCCTCTCGACGAAGCGGCGTGAGACGGGCATTCCTGTGGATGTTCATTCGAACCCTCCGATGGATGCTGAAGCCTGGTAACTCCAGTCTCCATCGGGGGGTCCGAATGGACTACCTCCCCGAAAGCTCACAGCTAGGCGCTCCCTGTCGGCTTGGGTGCACGGCCCAGCGTCTAGCAGCCCGCGATCTTGTCGGGAGGTGTACACACATTGCCTCGCGATCCCTGATAGCTTTGGACAACACTGGCAACTGATCAATCACGTTGCGGAGGCCAGACCTGGCAATGTCACGCTTTACCCAGGTGTCTTCCTTGAGCGCCTCCTTGAAATCGGCCTGCCAAGCTCCGCGTCGCCTCTCCGCCACCTCCACTGCGAATAGCCCGGCGGCCACCTTCCCTTCCCTACCAGCCAAGGCTCCTGACTCCTCTGCTCGTTCAGCGTCGACCCTGGCCTGCTTGTCGACGACAGCGTTCTGCGGCGACCAGCATCGTCTTCATTCCGACCCTCTCAGTGCCGCCGCCGATTCGAGAAGCTTCCTATCCCCCGCCGCGGCAGCACGCTCAATGGTCTTCCGCACAAGCAAGATATCGTCGCAAGCGCTTCGCGTTCAGGGGTGTCCGATGTCCGACAATGTCGGATACGCAACATAGCAGAGCCCGAATTATCACATTGGCGAAACGGCTTTCTCATTTGGCACGGCACGTGCGGGGTCATGCGCAAACGCGTCACGGACCAAGGAGAAGCCGTCCCATGATCACCTCATCGAAAAATAGCGCCGCGGGTCTCCCGAACCCATCCAGAGATGAGGCTCGAGCAGGGCCTGGCAACACGAAGACGGTTGCTCATCAGGCTCGGCGCTGCGCGACGATCCACCTTCTCGCGCAAGAGGAGACGGGGACGAAGCGCCTTCAAAATGAGGAACAAATCACTTTGCCTCGAGCCTTGCCGGTCGACCCGACACCACAACCGGAGCCATCGATCAAACTTCGGCCCCACTGGCGGCGCAGGTCATTCATTGCGACCGCGTTGGTTCTCGCGACGACCGCTCCGGTTCTTGCCGCCAACGATCATGGCAAGGTGACGGATTTCCTGCTCGACAACGGCATGGAGGTGGTCGTCATCCCCGATCACCGTGCGCCGATCGTCACCCATATGGTGTGGTACAATGTCGGCAGCGCCGACGAGCCGCCGGGCAAATCTGGCATAGCCCATTTCGTCGAGCATCTGATGTTCAAGGCGGCGACGACCAACCATGCCGCCGGCGAGTTCGACCGCGCCGTCTCCGCCGTCGGCGGCGCGCACAATGCCTTCACCGATTACGACTACACCGCCTTCTATGAGACGGTGGCGCCTTCGGCGTTGGAGCAGATGATGAGCTTCGAGGCCGATCGCATGTTCAACCTCATCCTCAACGATGATGATATCAAGACCGAGCGCGACGTGATCCTGGAGGAGCGCCGCTCGCGCATCGACAACAATCCGCAGGCGGTTCTGGAAGAGGAGGTCGACGCGACGTTATGGCAGAGCCAGCCCTACCGCATCCCGGTTATCGGCTGGATGCAGGAGTTGGAGAAGCTGAATTGGAACGACGCGGTCTCTTTCTACGACCTATATTATAGGCCCAATAATGCCGTGCTGGTGGTGGCTGGCGACGTCGAGCCGGAAACGGTGAAGGCGCTCGCCGAGAAGACGTATGGAAAGGTTGCGGCTGGTCCTGGTTTAGCCCGCATCCGGCCGGTTGAGCCGGAGCAGAACACCAAGCGTACGGTGACACTGACCGACGCGCGCGTTTCGGTCCCGAGCTTTTCGACGCAATGGGTGGTGCCGTCCTATCATACTGCCGAACCTGGCGAGGCCGAGGCGCTCGACCTCTTGGCCGATATCCTCGGCGGCGGCAACCGCAGCCGGCTCTACCAGCAGCTATTGGTGAAGCAGGGCATTGCCGCCGAGGCCGGCGCCAATTTCCAGGGCACCATGCTGGATGCCACCAATTTTGCCATCTACGCCTCGCCGCGCGGCGATGCCAAGCTCGCGGATCTGGAAGCGGCGGCCAATGCCGAGGTCGCCCGCATCGTCAAGGACGGTGTGACCGATGACGAGCTAGACAAGGCCAAGAACCGCCGTGTCCGCTCGGTGAT
Organism: Mesorhizobium shangrilense; assembly: GCF_040537815.1. Classification (NCBI taxonomy): domain Bacteria; kingdom Pseudomonadati; phylum Pseudomonadota; class Alphaproteobacteria; order Hyphomicrobiales; family Phyllobacteriaceae; genus Mesorhizobium; species Mesorhizobium shangrilense. The sequence goes on along the minus strand of NZ_JBEWSZ010000010.1, from coordinate 30,622 downwards.
CCTCGCCCGCGACAAACCCGCCTGCTTGGCCCACATGTATGGCTCAACGCTTGCCACCGGCGGCAGCGTAAAAGATGTCGAGGAATGGCCGGACCGCATCCGCAAGGTCACCGCCGATCAGGTGAAGGCCGTCGCCGCCCGCTATCTCGTGCCCGACCATTCGACCACCGGCTATCTCTTGCCCAAGACGGAGAATTGATGTGATGACGAACCAACACCGTGCCGCCCTTGCTCAAGCCCTGCCTTTTCCGCTTTCAGCGGCAGAAGGCAGCGTCGCGCGCCTCGCCACCCCGCTGGCCATCCTTTTCATCGCCATTTTCTTCCTCATCCTGCCGGCGCTCACTGCCCATGCGGCGATGAACATCCAGGAAGTAAAATCTGAAAAGGGCATCAATGCCTGGCTGGTCGAGGACCATACGGTGCCGATCGTGGCCATCCGCTTTGTCTTCGAGGGCGGTACCACGCAGGACCCGGTCGGCAAGGAGGGGCTCATTCATCTGATGACCGGCCTGTTCGACGAGGGCGCCGGCGATCTCGACAGCGAGACCTTCCAGGTAAAGCTCGACGATGCCGGCGCCGAGATGAGCTTTGAAGCGCAGCGCGACGGCATCCATGGCTCGATGCGCATGCTTTCCCTGCGGAAGGACGCCGCTTTCGATCTGCTCAGGCTCGCGGTCAACAGGCCGCGCTTCGACCAGGCGCCGGTCGACCGCATCCGCGCCCAGGTGCTCTCCGGCATCATCGCCGATGAGCCCGACCCCGATGCGATCGCTCAGCGCAAATGGCTGCGCGCGATCTACGGCACGCATCCTTATTCGAGGCCGGACGAAGGGATCAAAGTGAGCATGGCCGGCATAACGCCGGCCGATCTCGGCGCCTTCCACAAGGCCATTTTCGCTCGCGACGGGCTCCATGTTGCCGTGGTTGGCGACATTGACGCGAAGAGGCTGAGTGAAAAGCTTGACCAGCTGTTCGGCGATTTGCCTCAGAAGCAGACCCTCGCCCCCATAGCCGATGTCGCCGCGAAACTCGGACAGCAGGTGGAGGTGAACTACGACCTTCCGCAGACCTCGCTGCAATTGGCTTTTCCAGGCGTCGGACACAGCGCGCCAGATTTCTACGCGGCGCTGCTGATGAACGATATCCTCGGCGGCTCGCCATACACGTCGCGCCTGTGGGAGGAGGTGCGGGAAAAGCGCGGCCTTGCCTATGGCGTCGGCTCTAATCTGGTCGATGACGAGCATTCTAATGCGCTGCTGGTTACGACGGCGACACGCTCGGACCGCGCCGCCGAGACGCTGAGCATCGTGCATCAGGTGGTGAAGGATATGGCACAGCAGGGGCCGACGGCGGCCGAGCTCGAGGCGAGCAAGAAACATCTGATCGGCGCCTATGCCATCAACTATCTGGATTCCTCCAGCTCGATTGCAGCCACGCTCGTCGGGTTGCAGCTGGACAACCTCGGCATCGACCACATCCAGCGCCGCGCCGCCCTCATTGATCAGGTGACGCTCGACCAGGTCAAGGCAGCGGCGAAGAAGCTGCTTTCGGCCGAGCCCGCCATTATGGTCGTTGGTCCGCCGCTGGGGGGCAAAGGATAAGCCCAGGAGCCCCTTCGTCTTCCTTGTCCCCTTGAGGCCTTTTCGCGTGTGGAGCGAAGTCCGGTTTGGCGGCTAGTGAGGTTTTTTAAAGGCCCGCGGAGCGGTTTTCGCGGGCCTTGAGAGGCATTTGCCGGTTCAGGCGTTCGATCCGCCTAAGTGTGGCGCGCTCCTTCTCACCCCAACCTTTCTTCAGGCGGCTAGAGAACGGGGGATCGTGGCCCGCAGACTGGGCGTAGGCCGCCAGCATCCACTGCGTGTGGATGGCGAAGCCGATGTCCATTGTTCATTCGTTCGACTAATGGAACCGCGAGCCATCTTCGGAGAATTCAAAGTGTTCTCCCTCTCCGGTTGGGTACGGTGGTCTACCAGCTGCCTGGCCGAGGCCCTAAGGAACCCGGACGTCGCGGAATACATCGCAGCCTGCTACATACACTCGCTGCGTTGAAGAGGAACGGTATTGCCGCTGTGCCTGCCGATGATCCGCCACCTGAAAGCCCCCGAGCTGTTTGGACCCATTGATCGCCTGCCGGTACTTGGCACGCGGATTGGCAAGCGGACATTCGAGGTCCTCAACCCGTCGACCGGCGAAGTGCTGGCGGACCTTCCCGACATGGGTGTCGAGGAGACACGCGCTGCGATCGACAAGGCCTATGTCGCGCAGCCTGGATGGGCAGGATTGACCGCACGTGAGCGCAGCGACGTTCTGTGGCGTTGGCATCAGTTGATCATCGACCATGCCGACGATCTCGCCGCAATCCTCACGGCGGAGATGGGCAAGCCGCTTGCCGAAGCCAAATCGGAGGTATCGCATGCTGCGGCGTACCTGCAGTGGTACGCCGAGGAGGCCAATCGCATCTATGGCGAGACCATCTCCGCACCATCGACGGACCGTCGGATGATGGTGATCAAGCAACCGATCGGCGTCGTCGGAACGATAACACCATGGAACTTCCCAGCCTCCATGGTGGCACGCAAGATCTCGCCAGCCTTGGCCGCGGGCTGCACCATTGTCCTCAAGCCCGCTGAACAGACGCCGCTCGTGGCTGGCGCAATGTTCGCCCTCGCTTATCAGGCTGGCTTTCCCGAAGGCGTCGTCAACCTGATCTATGCATCCGAAGGTGATGGCGTCGGCCGTGAACTCTGCGCCAATCCCAAGGTCCGCAAGATCAGCTTCACCGGGTCGACCGAGGTTGGCCGGCTGCTGATGCGCCAGTGCTCGGACCAGATCAAGAAGGTCAGCCTCGAGCTGGGCGGCAATGCACCTTTCATCGTCTTCGATGATGCCGATATCGACGCTGCGGTCGACGGTGCGATCCAGGCGAAGTTCCGCAATGCGGGCCAGACTTGCGTTTCGGCGAACCGCCTTTACGTCCAATCGAACGTTCACGACGAGTTCGTCCAGAAATTCGTGGAGAAAGTCCGCCACCTATCGGCTGGTGACGGCTTCGCTGCCGGAGTGGACATCGGACCGCTGATCGACAAGCATGCTCTGGCCAAGATCGAGTCGCACATCGCCGATGCCCTTGCCAAAGGCGGCACAATTCGATGCGGGGGCAATCGTATCGGCAAGGATGGCACGTTTTTCCAGCCGACGGTCCTTACCGAGATTTCCAGCGTGATGGCGGTTGCGCAGGAAGAGACTTTCGGGCCGCTGGCGCCGATCATTCGCTTCGACGATGCGGATCAGGTCGTGCGTGAGGCCAATGACACGATTTACGGCCTCGCCGCCTATTTCTTTGCCTCAAACCTGAAGCGTGTCTGGCGTGTGGCCGAGGCCCTGGAATATGGCATGGTCGGTATCAACACCGGACGTATGTCCTCGGAAGCGGCACCCTTCGGCGGGATCAAGCAGTCCGGCATCGGGCGTGAGGGTTCCCGCCATGGCCTCGAGGACTACCTCGAAATGAAATATCTCTGCATGGGCGGGATCTGAAGCATCTGCTTGCGCGGTTCGCAGATCCGGCAATTGCACGAGCGATCTCCGAAGACGGGAATCGAAAGATCGCTGCTCGATGGGTGCCGGCGTGCGGCTCTGCAACCCGTGGGGACGCAATTCTGAAGTACTGGCTGGATATTCTCTCGACGCGACAAGCGCCTGGTTGTCGGCGAAGGGGCGCATGTGGCGGGCGACAAGCTTGCGAGCGACCAGGCGGTCCTCGCCGAGAAGGCTTCGAACGTTTCGAGTTGCAGTCCGGCAAGTGGCCCGAACAAGGTCTCTACAACGAAGGGCTTGTTTGCAGTGGCGCGCCGCGTGGGCCGGTAGATCAGCGACTTCATCGGTTCCACCCCATGGCAGCGAACCCTCGCTCGATCGACTGAAGCTTCTGCGGGCGGCCTCAATGTTGATACGCAGACGCTTGCCGGTAGCCCAGGGCATCGCGTGGCTCGCCTGCGTCCGGCAGGGCGAACGCTACTTGACTGAGGCTTGCGCGACATCAGCTCAGATCGACATCGGGCGATCCTTGGGGTCTGCGCCTTGTCGCTCAGATCGTCCGTCAACTCATGGGTATCTGCCGATAGAAGCCGGGTACGTGAAGCGTCTTGGAGCAAAGATGTTGCGTCCCAACAGTTCGCTGTGAGCTTCACTGCTTGAGTTTTGCAGGGTGTCCTGCGATCTCGCGCACGATCGATCAGGCGCCTACGGTTGTAGCCATTGTCGGATCTTCGACGATGTCGGACATGCGACACAACGCTATCAGAGTGATCGCATTGTTCTGAAACGATTTTCCTAGTTGGCACGACACATGCAGTCCTATCCGCAAACGCACTGCCGCGCCGCACCGACTGAGAAGACCTCATCCTATGATCACGCTTTTCGAACATGCGGTCGCCGCCGCGAACACTGAGCGTTCCCAAGCCGACGGAAGCCTTTGCGCTTTCATTCGTCAGGTTGTCCGGACATGACCGCATTCGATTTCCGTCCAACGCTGAATGCTCCCGACGATGATCCCTACCTTTGGCTTGAAGATATAGAAGGCGAACGGTCGCTTGGCTGGACCGCCAGCCAGTCGGCCAGGACACTGGGCCACTTCGGTGGAACGCGGTTCGAGCGCGACCGCGCGGCCCTGACAGCGATTTTCGACCGTCCCGACAAGATTCCCCTGATCACCCGCCGCGGTCAGCACCTCTACAATTTCTTGCAAGATGCCCATAACCCGCGCGGACTGTGGCGCCGGACCACCCTTGCCGTCTACATGAAGGCGGATCCCCGGTGGGAGCTACTACTCGATCTGGACGCCCTCGCCGTTAGCGATGGAGAGGACTGGATCTGGGGCGGCGCGTCGATCGAGCCGGAGAGACGGGAAAAAGCCGTTCTGCGCCTGTCGCGCGGCGGCAGCGATGCGGTCGTGCATCGCGAATTCGACCTGGGGACTCTGAGCTTGGTCGCGGACGGTTTCAATCTCCCCGAGGCCAAGGGCGGCATTGATTGGCTCGACCCCAACACGCTTCTGCTTTCCAGCGCGCTTGGTGATGGCATGGCCACCCGCTCCGGCTACGCGCGCACCGTGCGCCTGTGGAAGCGTGGCGCGGATCCGCTCGCTGCGCCGGCAATCTTCGAGACCGGTTCCGAAACCCTCGGCGTGTCTGGCCATCTGGACCGCACCGCCGAAAGCGAGCGCCTTTGGTTTATCGAAAAGCCGGCCTACTTCGAGACGATAGTCCGCATTGGCGATAGAAGCGGGCCGAAGGTTGAGATCGACCTTCCTCGGGACGCCTGGTGGAATGGCTTCGATGACTGGCTGGCGGTAAAGCCGCGCAAACCCTGGACGGTTGGAGGGACTACCTATGCCACCGACGCGCTGGTCGGCATCTCGCTTTCCTCTTTCATGGCCGGCGAGCGCGGCTTCGTCACCCTATTTGAACCAGGCGAGAGGCGCTCCCTGCAGTCATTTTTCTGGAATAACGGCGAGCTCATCATCTCCTACCTGGTGAACCTCGTTCCGCGTTTCGAGACGTTCACTCCGGGCCGGCAGAAATGGACGCGCCGAGCCCTGGACACCGTGCCCGGCCACGGGACTGTTAACCTTCGGTCACTCGATGCGCAACTTCACGAGACCAACGGAGACGTCCTGGTTTGGGCTCAGGATCCGATCACGCCGCCGCAGCTTCTCCTGTTCGACCTCGATGCCGCGCCGCCTCTCAGCGCTTCAGTAATGCTGAAGCGCAACCCGGAAAATTTCGACGCATCCGGGCTGGTGGTCACGCGCCACGAGGCGGTCTCAATTGATGGTGAGATGATCCCCTATACGCAGGTCGGTCCGGCGAACGGGAACGGGGATGCCCCGGTTCACCTCACCGCCTATGGCGGGTTCGGCATATCGCTCCTGCCCTACTACAACTCCTCGATCGGCAAGCTGTGGCTCGAACGCGGCGGCACGTGGGTGGTGGCGAACATTCGGGGAGGTGGTGAGTTCGGCACCCGTTGGCACGAGGCGGGACGCAGACAGGGAAAGCGTCTCGCCCATGATGATTTCGCCGCCGTTGCGGCCGCCCTCGTGCGAAGGGGCATTACGCGGCCGGGGCGGATTGCCGCCGAGGGCGGCTCAAATGGCGGTCTCCTGATCGCCAACATGCTGACCCGCTACCCTGAGCGTTTCGGAGCGCTGTTCTGCACAATCCCGCTTGTCGACATGCGCCGCTACACCAAGCTCTTGGCGGGCGCGAGCTGGATTGACGAATATGGCGATCCCGACAAGCCGGCCGATTGGACTTTCCTCAAGGAAATCTCCGCCTATCACGCCGCGACGCCGGGACAGCCCTACCCCCCGATCCTGCTCGCCACCACGAAGCGGGACGACCGCGTCCACCCGGGCCACGCGCGCAAGATGGCCGCAAAGCTGCAGGCTCTTGGCTATCCGGCTTACTTTTACGAGCCCAGCGCGGGCGGTCACGGCTACGGCAAGGACAACCGGGAGCGGGCCGCATTCATTGCCCTGGGCAACAATTTCCTTCGCAGTGCGATCGGCTGGCAAGCTGATCGGGTTCGATAGGTGGGCGGAACCTAGACAAGGGCCAACGTGTCCAAGTGAGTACAGGTCGATGACTACGAAACGGCGCAAATAACCGGTGCTCAGTCTCACTCGACATGAGCAGTTTCGCTGTGCGCTTGCACCGATCGCATATCGCTCTCGCGATCAGGAGCGCTCAGTCAATCTCAACTAATTCGAGCAGGATTTTTCATAGTGCAGTGCATCAATTTTGAAGAGCAAGGAGAGAATATCATGGCGAGAAAGCGAATGGGCGTGGCGCGGGCAGTAACAGCGGCCGTCCTCATGATGGTGGGACAGCAGGCCGTCGCGGCGGAGCTTCCACAAGCCGCGAGCGCCCCGCAGACAGGACCCTCGGTCACGGAATGGCCAAACCCTTGGCAGATCCGCCTGCGGGCGCTGGGCGTCATCACTAAGGATTCCGGCTACGTCAATGCGGTGCCCGGATCCGGTCTTTCCTATTCGGACACCGTCACGCCGGAACTCGATATCTCCTATTTCTTCACCGACAACATCGCCGCCGAGCTTATCCTCGGCACCACCTATGCCAACATCGCGGGCCAAGGAACGATCGGCGGGCTGGGCAATATCGGCAAGGTTTGGCTGCTGCCGCCCACGCTCACATTGCAGTATCATTTTACCGATTTCGGCGCTTTCAAGCCCTATGTCGGCGCCGGCGTGAACTACACGATCTTCTATAACCAGGATGCCGGTAGTGCCGATGCTCTCAATGTTAAGAACACGTTCGGCACCGCGCTGCAGGTCGGGTTCGATTACATGGTGGATCAGCACTGGGGCGTCAACTTCGACGTGAAGAAGCTGTTCCTGAAGCCAGACTTCGACGTCACGGTTGACGGGGCGAAACTGACGGGGAAGGCCGCGCTCGATCCCTGGTTGTTAGGGGCAGGTGTCACCTACCGCTTCTGATACGAAAGGCGCAGGCGGCTTGTTGAAGCCCTGACCACGAAGTAAGCGCTCATTTGGGCAGCCGACCTGAAATGAAGGGCGCCTCGTGCGCCCTTATACCCTCCAAGGCCGTGACGCTCAGGTGAGATTGGAGAGACGTGTCTTCACTTCTAGTGCAGCAACACTCAACGGCAGCACCAACAAGCCCGATCCGATTGCTTTCGGCTCGCCGGCTGATAGTGAAGATTGGCTCAGCACTGATCTGCGATGCAGAAACCGGAGAGATACGCGGTCCTTGGCTTGAGACGCTAATAGAGGATGTCGTCCGATTTTTCGCACGCGGGCAGCAGGTGATCATCGTCACCTCTGGTGCTGTCGCGGTCGGCTAAAGTCACTTTAACCATCTGGACAGATCTCTGCGAGTTGAGGAGAAGAAAACAGCCGCCGCTATCGGGTCAGGTTCGAGTCATGTGTGCCTATGAACAGAGTGTCAACCGCCATGGTTTTGGCGTTGGGCAAATACTATTGACCCGCGAAGATATAGACAATCAGCATCGCCGGCTCAATGCGCCTTCAACCCGTCAACAACTTCTCAAAGTTGGCGCCGTACCCATGGTCAACGAGAACGACACGACCGCAACGGCGGAGCTCTGTTTTGGCGACAATGATCGGCTAGCGGCACGGTCGCGCAGATGGTAAACGCCGATGTTGTGGTTTTGCTTTCCAATGTAGATGGCCTCTTCTCGGAAGACCCGCACTACAACCCCGCAGCCCGTCTGGTGACAGAGGTTCGATGCATTACTCCCGAGATAGAGGCCATGGCGGGGCATTCCCTCGCTCGCCACAGTTCGGGTGGCATGGTGACAAAGTTGATGGCAGCAAGGATTGCCACGGACGCGGGCTGTGAAATGGTCATTGCGAGAGGAAATAAATCTTACCCTCTCGCGGCCATCGAGAACGGTGGGCCATCCACGTGGTTTTTTCCGCTCGCTAAAGCCGGCCAATGCGCCATGTCGGCAAACCTCGCCGGCAACTGTTCGAGGAGATCGAGCGAGCAGCCTTGAGGCCGTTGCCGGCGGCACCGTTCGAACAATGTCAAATGGAAGTTGACCAAGTGGATCCCGATTACCACGTCGAGGTCGACAGCGCCCTTCTGCTCGGTTCCGCATCGGCTGATCCGCTGCACCATCCAGATCCGCCTCACCATCCGGTGGTCCGAAGAGCTGCGGCGTTGTCGATGGCGACGATGGAGGCTTTCGGCGCTCCACCAGCTATTGCCGACGGCCGTGCAAACGGGGCAGATGAGCGGCGTAATCCGCCGACCGGCGAACTCGACAACGGGGATTGGCCGAGAGATCCGCCCGAGCGCGCCCCCACCCTGCCCATTAAGGCACACGGGCTACAGTGACCGGCCGCATGCGCATCTCTCGCGACTTTCGCTCCGAAGCCCAGAAGGAGCGCATGGCTATGGCCGGGAAATACCGCGAGGGGCGGCGATCTATAGGCGCGCACACCATTCAGCGGCAGCCCGAGTTCGCGGATGATTAGTTCGGGCACCCGGATCGCAAACATTGCTGCTATTTTTGCGGCGATCTAACCAAAGCGCAGGGATAAACGGTCAGTGCGGCTGCCAACCGTCCGAGCACGCTCACGCTCGCAGAAACACGGGCGCGTTCGATCGAACCCACGTGGCGCATGCTAAGCTCAGCGCGCACAGCTAGCTCTTCTTGCGTCAGGTTTTGCTCATGGCGCAAACGACGCATATTAATCGCCATGATCTCCTTGAGGTCCACAGCGAGACAGGCACCTGAACGGGGGAAGTATCGTTCTAGGAATGATCGTTCCTATTCGCTTTAGAGGACTGGTCGACAGAGCCCTTTTGTGCGGATCACCACTGAACCGCTCTACATGCGCCGGAAACCCGAAAAGGTTCAAAGTTCGTCATGAAGCCGTAAATCATAGAAGAAGTCCCCTGGTCGGAGGGCCTAACGGCGTACAACAAAGAGCATTTCACGACCTATATGCAGCTGCTCGATGCTTGCGCCGACAACGCCACTAAAGAGGAAATGGCCCATCGGATCCTCGGCATTGATCCGGCGTGCCAACCGGAGCGCGCGGAAGGCTCTTCGCAGTCATCTCGACCGCGCGAACTGGATAGTGACGAGCGGCTACAAGGAATTGTTCGCCAGTGACCGAATTGCGCAGTGCGCTTCGTTGCGTTGAAGCAAGGGACGCCCTGCACACGCCATTCATGAGCGCGTGGCCGCGCCCGGCGGCGAATGGGGTCTCCCACATGATCGCAGGGATATGTCCAGTAGCCTGGACCAGCGACTCGCGGAGCAGCACTTCGGCGAGTTCCCGGTGCGAAACCCGCAGGGGAGCCGTCGAGTGCCTGGAGGATAAACCGGAGGCGACGACAACTCGCTTCCGCCGGAAACCGGGCTTTGGCAATTCATCCGTGCTGCGCAGGACTATTTAAGACGTTTCAAGCGCCTACAACCGCCGATGCTCATTTGGCCAGTTGGCGAAACGCGTTGCGTTGGGGGCTGATGAACATCGAAACACGCGATTAACCGAACACGTCCTTGGCTCACCCGTGAACGAGAAGACAGAGACTTCTGTCGAAAGACATTCAACCAGTCGCTAAACCGGTATTGGCTCACGCCGTTGGTTCTGCCGAATTAAAAAATGAAGCAGAATGGCGGATAGATTGGCCGGGTTGAACACTTTCATCTTGCAATCGACGCACGGCCAACCAAGTGAATACGTAGTCCTCGGCGATATTAAAGCGAATGTCGTAGGGTTCGTGCTCAGGTAACTCCCGGCAAAGAGCTTGAGTTAGATGCAGTCGTAAGCGCCCATTTGCAGGACCGGTGCGTAGTTCGGCACAGTCGAATCCAAAAAAGCGCCGTGCCAAGGGGTAGAGCGCTTTAAAGAGTGTTTCCTTGGCCGAAAAAAGCAGCGTCGCCAGCCGAGCTGGAGGGAGAGCCGTCTGTCGAGCGATCAAGGCACGTTCAGCTGCGTTCGTGGTCATGCACAGGATTGACTCCAGTGCATGACCACTGGCCAGCGCCTCGACGTCCACACCGGCATGCCAGCTTCCATCGGCAATGGCAAAACACGCGGAATGCCCTCGCGCGTGGGTTATTGAACCGGCAGAATATCGAGGCCAGAGTGGGGCGCCGTCGGGACCGATGGGAATCTCGGGGGCGGCTTGGCCCAGCGCTAGCAATGCTGCGCGCGCCATCGCTCGACCGGCCAGAAACTCGGCTCGGCGTATGGGTAACGCTGTGGACAGGCTGGCAGGGCAGCGTAATGCGAGTTTGTCAAATAAGTTCTCCGTGTAGCTTTCGAAATCGAACCGGCCGTGCACTAGGACCGCATTGGCGTAGTCAGTATCATGCAAGGTCACATCGTTAAGAAATCCGCGCGAGTGGGCTAAGAGAGCAATGAGGTGCGTCGCGGTTGGGGTGCTCATACAGAAACCTGAGGAGGAACCGCGGCCGCAGGGCGCAGCCTAGAACATCGCCGCAGACTGAAGTGACGTGCCCAATTCTCAACGAATCTAGAGCAGGAGCACACGACCCGTTTTGCCGCCAGCCCGACATAATAGATCAGGATCGTGACCATTAGGGCTAAGTCTATGTCAGATATCCGCCGCACTCGCGCCCGCATGAAGTTGAGAATCGTTGCAGACAAAAATGCGACCGAGTGACTGAGAAAGAGCAGCCATTTTAGATACATTCTTCAAGATAGATCGAGGGTTCATGATCATCTCGCCACGGATGGCAGAGCGGACTTGTAGCCCGCCATGCGCTCAAAGTCAGCGAACTGGGCCGTAGAGAGTCTTAATCGGCCATTCTTTGACCGTGATCCTTAACCTCCAGAGAGCAGAATGGTGCCCGCGAAGGCATGATCGCCGAGAGGGGGCAATCTCGAAGCTGAACGGGTCGTGACTGTTCTGACCGTTGCCCGCCGCAGGGCCGGATCGCTGTCCCTCAACCAGACAAACTGAAATGTCGGCGTGTGCCGTGTCGAATCGATGAGGATCGAGCAGCGTCCGCACACCACGCCGGACCGATAGCGTTGCAGGGATGATGCTTTCTGCTACGTTATTGCGACTGGTGGGGATTACGTCTGGCAGATCCGTTCGTACAGATCGCCGAACGTCGCTGCCTTGAAGATCTCATCCAATCGAGGCGCCCTCCAGCGGTCGCTATTCTTCAAACGAAGTTGAAGTGCGGTGGCGAGAAGGCTGTCCCCGCCTATTTCGAAGAAGTTGTCGTCCAATCCTACTTTCGTGACGTTCAGGAGAGACTTGACTTCATTGAGGAAGACATTCCTGAGATTACCGTCGCTTAGCACGCTCTCCTTGTTTTTTCGGGCTTCTTCGGACGGAGATATTTTCTCTCCGTCCGGATCGTCGCTCGTGATTGTCCGGATCTGATCGGCCCATTGCCTTAAACGTGGAGACAAGGGTCGCGTCGCTACGATCACCTGGCCGTTTTCAACGGTTGCCAGTATGCGCTTGATGATGTCGATTCCCTCGTCGGGACTGAGTGCCAAATCCTTTGCCTTAGATGTCTCATACGCGGCGGTCACCTGCCAGTCGTAGGAGTAATCCCAGTCATCCCAGTTGGAATTGATCCACCGGACGCCGAGTTTGCCCAGCACCTGGCGTGCAAATGCGTCCACGAACCTGGTCGCCGCCGCAAAATCTGCCATTGCCGGTCCGCCGAGAATGGACGCAAGGGACGAGAAAAGGAAGACGAACTCAGGTAATTGGGCGTAGGTGGACTGGATCCGCTTGATCGCACTGTAAAGGTTGCGGGTTCCTGCGACTTTGGAGGCAAACTCACTGGCGAAGGTCGTGTCCTCCATCTCTGAAAGGAACCTCAGATCGGCCAGTCCGGCCGCGTGAAAGATACCATCGACCCGCCCGAACTCCCGAACCGTGATCTCGAGCGCCCCCAACAGGCTGTCGAAATGGGATACGTCGGCCTGGCGAAGAATCACCTGACCCTTTGCGCTATCCAGCGCGGCCAATCGGCGCATCCAGCCATTGTCATCGAGATCCGCGGACGTCCAATCCAAAGTGTCGGGTACCGCACGGCGGGTTATCGCGACGACCGTCGCTCCAAGGGCTACGAGATGTTCAGTCAGGGAAAGACCAATCTTTCCGAGAGCTCCTGTGATCACATAGACGCCGTCGGGTCGGAGGACCTCCTCTCCTCCCGGAGTTTGTCCGGCGAGGGCCACCTCCGGGAAGTGCAGTACCCACCGCCGGTTCCCGCGGAGGGCAACGACCGCATCGGGACTAGGCACGTCGCGCCCGATTTCAGCAACGAGCCGATCAGTAACCCCCGGGTCGCGGATGTTCAGGTCCACAACCCGACAATCCACGATCGGATTCTCCTGCGGCAGCACGATGGCGGGACCGAAGACGCACGCCTTTTCGGGATCTACAGGTTCCTCACCCACCTGGACGATCCGGTCACCAACAATCCAGACATCGACCGGAGTCTGGAATGTCAGTGTGGAGAGCACTCGCGCCAAATCGAGTATCGCGTCGTAGCTCCGTAAAAGATCGGTCTGCACCGTACCCGGGTCCCCGGACGCGTCGGCGCAGCCGCTCAGGTGCCAGAGGCAGAGAATCCGATCGACGGGACGGTCCGAGGCGATCTCGGCGTCGAAGAGCGCCTTCAGGCCCTCTCGGGTGGGGTCGATCATGATGATAGACCCTTTGACTTTCATGGGTGGGTTCGAGGGTTTGGCTCGTCGGCAAACACGAACAACCTCATGACCCGCATCCTCCAACTGCCGCGTGATGCTGTTTGCCAGCACGTCTCCCGCGCGCTCCGCCTCACCAAACGGCCGATCGGCGAGCACCAGCCAACGAAGCGCCTTTGTTCTTCCGTCACCGGGAACCGTGCGGGGAAGCATTTTCTCTGTCCAACTCTGCACATAAGTGAACACCTCTCCCCTGCGCCGCTCTCGCTCCCCGGTCTGCGGCAGAACCGTCAAGCCAGCAGGCTGACCGTCCGGCCAGCAACGGTGACGATCAAACGAGTACGTCGGAAGCGAGATCCTGCGGCGAGAACCGAACGGTTCCAATTGATCACTGGCCCGTTTCCAATCCACCGCAACACCCAAGGACCAGAGGTTCCCAAGACATTCCAGAAGAACGTGACGATCGGTGAACTCCTGGTCATCCTTCCCGCGCGTGGCTGAGACCACCGCAGAAACTCTGGCCTTACGATCCTCTGAATTGATTATTTCATGCGCGAAACGCGCCAGATTGCGCGAGGGACCGACGTCAATGAGCGCAGTTGCGCCGGCCGCGACGATGGCCGCGAGAGACCGATCGAATCGGATCGTTCCGCTTGCTTGCCTGCTCCAGTAAGTCTCGGGTAGAGGCACTTTCGCCCGGTGCAGATATCCTCCTGAATTGGGAGCGATGGCCAAATCCGGTACTCGCTTCTCGAGCGTGCGGACATGTGCGTCGATAATATCAGCTGCCGGTTTCATCAGCGGAGAATGGCTAGGGACGCCAGCTGTATTGAGGATCTGGTTGGGGATCTCTGCTTTTTCGAGCCCCTCCTGAAGCCTTTCAATCAGGTCCCGTTTCCCGGTGAACACGACACTAGTTTTGGAATTCACGACACCGACACCAATCTCGCCAGCTTCAGCCCGGTCACGCCAAGCGTCTCCCTCGAGAATGCGTTCAGCCTCCTCTGGGCTGCATTTGACCGCAAGCATAGCGCCGTCGACGCCAAGATTCGCCATCGCGCGACTACGAGCGACCATGAGGGCCATAGCGTCTTCCAGTTTCAGAATGCCCGCTAGGCTGGCCACGACGTATTCGCTCATGCTGTGTCCCACCAGGTAGTCGGGACGCACGCCACACGCTTCCAGCAATTGTGCCATAGCGTACTGCACGGAGAAGATCATGAGGTTGATTTCTTCGAAGGAAGCGGCCGCGTAGCCGTCATTTTCCCCAAACACGAGTGACTCCAGATCACGATCCAGGATGGGGCGACTAGCGGCGGCACAAGTCAGGAACGTCTCGCGAAAGTCGGACACGTGATCAAACAGGTCCTTGAACATTCCCGCGTGCTGCACTCCACCGCCCGGCAGCATGAACGCAATCGACGGCGAGGAAAGGGCTTGATCAGCCGCGCGATCCGCCTCTTCCTCTAGCCTCTTGATGGCCATGTCCAAGTTGCTTGCCACAACGACCGTCCGATGATCAAAATGACATCTCGCCACCCGTAGCGTATGAGCGACGTCACTGAGATCGACATCCCGGTTGCGCCGCAGGAATCCGGCTAGATTCCGGCAGGCCCGGCTTAGCGCCGACGGCGTCTTTGCGGATAGGCATAGGGCGTGGGATCCCCGCGCGACCGATCCGGGCCAGGCCCTTACGTCGTCGTTAATCCATTCTTGTAGCACAACATGGCAGTTGGTTCCGCCGATACCGAAGCCACTGACTCCGGCAGTTCGGGCGCGACCCTGCTTACGGGGCCAGGGTCTAAGCTGCTCATTGATGAAGAAGGGTGTCTCTTCCAGATTCAAGTCCTTGTTCAGCCGGTTGACGTTGATGGTCGGGGGGATTACGCCTTGCTGAAGGCTGAGCACCGTCTTTATAAAACTCGCGATCCCAGCGGCGATATTGGCATGACCGATATTTGGTTTGATTGACCCGAGCGCACAGGTCTTGCCAGTTTCCGCTCGCCCAGCGAAAGCCTCTGCCAAAGCGCTGACCTCAATTGGATCACCCACCTTGGTGCCGGTCCCGTGAGTTTCGATGTATTCCACGTCGGCAGGGTTGAGGGTTGCGGACTCAAGTGCTTGGCGCACAACAGCGGCCTGTCCCTGCGCACTTGGCGCCGAGTAAGACGATTTGGTGTGGCCATCGTTGTTAATGGCACATCCTTTCACCACTGCGTGGATAGGGTCGCCCGCCGCGAGCGCATCTTCGAGGCGCTTGAGAACAACAACCCCTACCCCATCTCCGACCACCGTGCCGTTGGCATCGGCATCAAAGGCGCGGCACACGCCGTCCGAGGAATTGATGAAACCTTCTACATACTGATATCCCGCTTGAGGGAAGATGATGCTGGCCGCGCCTGCCAGCGCCATATCGCAATGACCGGCCGCGAGCGACTGAGCGGCAGTTGCGATAGCGACCAGCCCTGTTGAACATGAGGTTTGCACCACAATGCTTGGGCCGCTGAGGTTCAGCATGTAGGACACGCGCGAGGCAAGATAGTCCTTGTCGTTGCCGAGTTCCGTCAGCCAAGCCAGCAGGGCGTCGGTGGGATCGAGAAGGCTTCCCCCCTTCAAATGATGCAGCAGATAAAGTGGCAGGAACGAACCGGCGAAGACACCCGTCCGGCCCTCGTGCCGGGTTGGCGTGTATCCTGCGGACTCTAGTGCCTTCCAGCAGCATTCGAGGAACAGTCGATGCTGCGGGTCCATTAACGTCGCCTCACGCGGCGATAAGCCCCAAAAACCCGGATCGAAGGCGTCCACATCATCGAGATGGGCGCCCACGCGGACATAATCGGGACGTTTCAGCACACCCTCCGGAATCCCCCGCGCCTTGAGGACTTGCGTTGAGAGGGGTATGATCGAGCAGACACCTTGGCAGAGGTTGCCCCAGAGCGCCTCAATAGTCTCCGCGCCGGGGAAACGCGCGGTCATGCCAATCACCGCAATGTCCATCCCGGTGCCGCGTCGCCCGTCGACCGCCTTGGTATGGGCAATGCCCGGCGAGACTGGCGGTGTTTTGGGGAGCGTCCGGTTTTGGGGCTGTCCCTGCTCGCCGAGGCGTTTGCGGAGAAGAGCCGCAAGCTCTTTGAAAGTCGGGTTGAGGAAAACCTCGACTACGCGGAGCTCCGTCTTCAGACTCTCGCGAAGCTGCGTGCAGAGACGGGCAGCCAGAAGGGAATGGCCGCCGCAATCGAAAAAGTTGTCGCTCGGATCGGCAGCTTCCACCTGGAGAAGGTCGCGCCAGGCAGCGCGAAGTGCGGGTTCGACCTCGTCGGCACCTGTCACGGGAGTGCACGCCTCTTCCATGACTTCGCGGAGGCGCGACCGATCAAGTTTCCCGTTCGCAGCAATAGGCAATTCCGTCAAAGCGACGAAGCCTGACGGCATCGCGTAGTGTGGCAGCTCAGACTTTAAATGCGACCGCAAAGCCGCCTGCCAGCCCTTGCCCCTATTCCGTAAGACTACATAAGCGATCAGTCGATCAGGCTGGCCGGTCGTCGGATCGAGCTCCGGCACAACCGCAGCGGAGCAGACGTCGGAGTACCGAAGCAAAGCAGCTTCTACAGAGGCGGGAACGACGCTATATCCTCGGATCTTCACCATGAAAGCGCAGCGCCCGATAATCTCCAACTGGCCTCCATGCAGCATGCGGCCGAGATCGCCCGTGCGGAACATCGTGCCATCAGCGCGGAACGGGTCGGGAAGGAAGCGTTCCCGTGTCATCTCCGGGCTGTTCAGATATCCGTGACCCACTGCATCGCCTCCGACGAAGATCTCGCCCAAGAAACCCAGCGGGACGGGGTCACGCTGCTCCCCAAGGACATAGACACTGACGTTGTGCTGAGGCGGACCGACCGGGACGACCTTTTGCGTGGTCGCAGGATCGATCTCGCTCAGGTCAACATGAGTGACGTCATAGGTCTCCGCTACGCCGTAGTTATTGATAATTTTGACATGCGGCAGCGCATCCTTCACACGCGCAACCAACGCTGCTGTTACCACCTCACCTGCTAGGTAAATCAACCGGAGATCCGGAAGGCGGGAGGGGACGTCGAGGACGCCGCTGCCGACAAGCACATCCAGCAGTGAAGGGGTGAACAGTGTTCTGGAAATTCGGTTCCGCTCCAGGTATTCGACCAGCCGGTTTGGATCGTAAATGACGTCGTCAGGAATCAGGTAGGCCGGCATCCCGGCGAGGATTGGCCGCATTATCTCCCAGACCAAGAAGATATTAACCGCCTCGCGCTCATCAGGCGCGTACGGCAGCGCGTGATAGCGCCAATGGTAAGAGCATACAGCGCTCCGGTGGGGGCAGACGATCCCCTTCGGTTCACCAGTCGTGCCGGACGAAAATACGATTTGGGCCGGGGCATCGAGATGGACCGCTTGCGGACTGGCCGGACCGGCGTCGCCGAGTAGCGCTTGCCAATCCTCGTCGAGCGACAGCGCAAGACCCGGCCAGTCAGGCGGAAGGCTAGCTGTGAAATGGCTATTTGTGACAACGATTTCGACGGCTGCCTTCTTGAGTATCCGGCTGAGCGCCGCAACGGGTTGGGCTTTGTCAAGCACGACATAGGCCGCCCCGGACTTAAGAATACCGAACAATGCGACGGCGTAATCAGGTGAAGTATCCATAAGAATACCCACATGCGAACCTAGGCTCTGCCCACGTCCGAGGAGATATCTGGATAGGGTCTCGCTCAGGTCGTCGAGCTCGCGGTACGTGAGGATCGCAGCCTCAGAGACAACGGCGGGCCCCTCCGGGCTGAGGGCCGCTTGTTCGCGGAGGCGGTCATGCAGTGGCAGATCAGGATAAGGCAGGGCCTCGGCAATTCGAATTGAAGCCGGGAGTTGTGCTTTCACCTCCCGCACCTCGCGCAGAAGGGTAGACACTACTTCTTCAGTCATGGAATGGGTGAAAAAGTGATCGCCATCAAACATAACCCGGGCGAATCGCGACGTCGTAAATCGACGCCATTCGTCTAAGTCATCAGCATTCAGCATTTCATCCTCAACTCCCCCCATTGCGGTGATCGCCGCGTTGAGAGGCGTTGGCAGGCTGCGATCGTAAGTCTCCGCAAGTTCGAAGTCGGCCCGCAGGGGTGGCAAGATGAAATCCAGTAGGAGTTCCTCATTTGCCAGCGCCTCCGGAGGAACCATGCCGAGGGTCCGGACCAGATCGGTCAGCTCATCATCCGCGCACCTATACGTCGGTGGTTGATCCGCCGGCACATCTGCCGATTTGTGAGCAGACACGACCACATGAAAGGGAGAGGGCCTACCGGCGCTCTCAAGCGAGCGGGCGATCTCGTAAGCTACGAGGGCACCCGTGCTATGACCGAAGAATATGAAAGGCCGGTCGCTGTACCCGCGGAGCGCATCATTGATCATGGGAGCCAGTACGTCCATGCTGCGAATGGCTGCCTCAGCTGACCGTTTACCGCGCCCGGGAAGATCCAGGCAAATCAGCTCGACGTCTTCGGGGAGATAGTCAGACCAACTACGGAACGATTGGACGCTGCCACCCCCATGCGGGAAGCAAAATATCCGATACGACGGTTCGAGCGAGCTCTTTACGACCTTCAATAGAGTTTTGGTCTCAGGAAGAGAGTGTTTCATTTCTGGCCACCTATGCCAATGAAGATTCCGTTTGCAGGCACCGGCCCTCTTAGGCACTTGCGTCATTTCCCCTCCGAATTGCACTATCCTGCCGGTGCGCTGGCCCTATGGGGCACTTGGAAAACCCAGTAGTGTGCGCCCTCCTCCGCTATGTATTTGCCGTCGTTTAGACACTGTGCCGTCACCAGCACGCCCGCATCCTGCAGACGCCGCACCTCATCTTCAAAGGATGTGGCCTCCGCATAGCTTTTGCGGGTGCTTGCGATGATGAATCCGTTGGGGCGCGTGACGCGAGCCAATTCGCGCAGTGCGACCGGTCGGACGTGCCCGAGCGTGAAGACGCCACAGCAGATCGTAATGTCATAAGTCGCACTGCAGTAGTCGGAGAGCGGCCCGTTAAGGTCGACATCGCCTTGGACATGGCGGTAGACGCGAGTTTTCCGGGCCTTGCCGGCCATCTCCTCGGAGAGGTCGAACCCGTCGAGCAACTGGAAGCCGAGGCGCTTCAACTGCGCGCCGACAAGACCTGTTCCGCACCCAGCGTCTAGGATTGCGATGGCTGCTCGGTCATTGGCCAAATACGCTGTCTGCACGGCGCCCGCCAGTTCCGCAACGACCGTCGGCCCGCAGTACCCCTCGCGGCCAACATCCAGGTCATAGGAACTCGCCCATCCGCGATAGAAGTGGGCTAAGCGCCCGACGTCGCCGTCGAGGGCATGGGAATCCTTGATGCGCTTTTGTGCGGCTTGCTCCAGTGCGGTACGTTGATCGAGGGTATTCATGACGTTCCTCCATGTAGGGGCAGGTGGTCATTGGCGGCGCAATGGCCGCGGCTGATCTATAAGCGGTTCCTTGCCGTGTTGCTGAGCATGACTGTCCGACCACACGGAGTCGGCTACCGGATAGCCGGTTTCCCAGGAGCTGGCGATCATCGGCGCCTGATGCTGCCGGCGTTCGGTCCTGCGAAAACGAGTGGCCGCACGGGCGCTTCTGCCAACCTCTCCAGCAGACATGGGACTTCCTCCTTTCACGAGCAAGGTGATGGTGGGGCTTGGTTATAAGCCTGATACGTAACGATGGCAGAATATATATCGAATTTTTGCGCTAACAGGCAAGTATAAATAAGTTAAATTGTTTTGACTTTCATTTCATTTCGTTGCAGATATTTTAATATCGTGAGAAGTAATATTGGCAATTCGTCAAACTGAAGAAGGTGAATCATAGGGACTTTCGTCTGGGGGCCGAAAGTCTGCTAGCTGAGACGCCGAATATGGCCCGGGCTCGTTGGAACCTCGCGCTGATGGAGTGATGTGCCCCCCGATAAAGCGCGCCGATTTGGACTAGAATTTTCCGTCCGAGTTTCCTGGCTGGAAGAAAGAACGGAAAGCACAGAGGGCATCGCAATTCTCGCGCTCGCAGAATCATTCGTCATCTCGATCTGCTGCGTTCGCAGATCCTGACGGCATCGCGGCGCTTCTGGCCTCAACCATGCGGCTATTTCTTGCGACCACAGGGCCCGTGATGCGTTTGCTGGCCGCTCGTTGCCGTCCCGCTGAGATTCTGGCGAGCCGCCGCCTCGCCGACGTCTTCAACGCGTCGCCATAGATGATTGGCGGGCTGACATGCCGTGAGCCGTAGCTCTCCATTCAAGCGTTTTTCGTGAAGGCGAAGCCTGAAAGCTGTTCGTTGAAGGGACTGTGACTGCACTATATCGTTGCGCTCAATTTCGCCGTACAAAAGCACATCGAGGCTGATCCTTCCTGCCAACGGATGGCAATCTCCGTCTTGCGCCCTGAGGAAGGCTTCGAAGTCGAAATAGCTCAACTCGCCCTTGTTCTGCGCCGCGCGGGGCCCTCGCGCACGTCCGTTGTCTGCGGGAACGGACCTTCGTTGTGGTCGGAAAGGGTGGGATACAGATACATTACGTGAGGTTCGTCGGCAAAATCGCCATGCCAAAAGGGTGCGATCAGCTGGATCATGTGGGCCTCCGTCGCAGGAATGACCTGCCATTGGAGGCGAATGCGCCTGCCGAAACAGCCTGTGTACCTCACAGGGGGACCAAAGACGAATTCAGTTTCTCAGAGAATTGAGGATCGTGAGGAGGCCAGCAGCGCTATGGCCTGATTTTTGGTGCGCACGCCGGGCATGAGTTTTAACTTCAGGCGCCCCGCTCTTCAGGCGAGATTTCCCGCAACCATCCGCGCAGCAGTTCCGCCGCCGGCGATAGGGTCCGGTTATAGTTCCACGTCACATACCAACCTCCTGGTGCAGGCAGTTCGAGGTCCGTAATCTTGACGAGCTTGACCTCTTCTAGCAGCGGCCGCACCAGCCGATGCCAACCCACGGCAACGCCCTGATCAGCCTGGGCCGCCTGCAAGGTCACGAAGAATTTGCTGAACCTGCGGCCACGAAGCGGTCCGTGAGGAATGCCAGCGCGGCGGAAGAGCTCGTCCCATCCGGTCCATTCAGTATTGACCCATTCGCCGTGTAGGAGCGGAAGCTCAGGAAGTGATTCAGCAGTAGCATTCCGGTGCTTCCGGGCAAAGCCAGGACCGCAGACCGGGTAGATCAACTCGTCAAACAGAAATTCGGCGGTCTCGTCGGGCCATGAGCCGAAGCCGTAGCGAATTCGTAAGTCGACTTCAGCGCGCCGGAAGTCGCGCGAATTGTCGGAAATAAGATGGTCGACGGTAACGTCACCATACTTGGTCCAGAAGCGTGACATGCGCGGTATCAACCACATCGATGCAAAGGAATATGTGCAGGCAATCGAGACATTCTTGGAGCGATCGCCGCGCTTGAGGGCCCTGGTGACATGAGAGGCCTCGGAAAGACTGCTTGCTAGTACAGCGTAGAGGTCTTCGCCGGCGCTGGTGAGCATGACGCTTCCAAGCCTTACAAACAGTGGAACCCCGAGCTCGTCCTCAATGGCCTTAATCTGCCGGCTAACCGCACTGGGCGTGACGTTGAGCTCGGAAGCCGCAAGGTTGAACGACAGATGACGTGCAGAGGCCTCGAATACCGCGAGGGCTGTCAAGGACGGGAGATCATAATGACGATGAACCATTGACACTCCAATCAGATCGGCAGTTGCGAACCAAACAACGGTGTATCCACGTCGTCCTCTAGCCCATAAAGGACTGCCGCCAGCTTACACACGCCAAATTCGAGAGACTGATCAACCACCACTCGCCTCCGTGACGCGTTGCGAACGTGACAAATCATCGACGCAAGTTGCGTGCCGAATTCGCGCACCGTTTGCGTTGCAGCACTCGTCCATACCGACGGCCCGGCCCTGGCGACCCCTTCGTCGGACTTCCGACATTCTTGTGCAGCTTCGGACACAAGAAGCTTTGGGCATATCGAGCCCGCATACGATTGCCTACCGCAGCCGAGGTTGATCAGCCGAAACACGCTGCCACCAAGTGCCAAAAAATGGCGATATCCCCGATAAACGATCGGATCCAAGGATTGATCTCAAACACGCTTTGCCGATCCCCGTTTCTGCATTACGCCGAAAAGAACCATCACCAGCAACACATTTACGACCGCCACCGCAAACAGAACGGCGAGCGCACCGTTCACACCAAGCCTCGTGAGCAGCACCGCTCCCAGCGAGGGCGATGCGGCCTGCATGATCAGGCTCGACATTGCGATGCGGCCCATGATCGCAGGATAGTGATGCTCGCCGAATACGGCGAGCGGTAGCGTGCCGCGGGCAATAGACTCGATGCCGATTCCCGCTCCATAAAAGGCAAGCGCAGCAGCCACAATCGGTACGTTCGCCCACAGAAGACCGACGCCAATGGCAATGAATGCGGCCGACGCAAACTTGGTCCAGATCGGATGATAGAAGCGGCTGATTGCCATCTCGATCGCCCGCGCCCCAACCTGGCATGGCCCGACGATCGCCCCAAGCGCGACCGCGGCGGCGAGGGCGATGCCACGAGGTTGCAGGATTGTCAGCAGATGGACGGAGAGCATCGTCGAAATCATCGAGCTGACGGTAAAGACGAGCGCCATCAGCACAAACAGCGGCATCAAGCCCGTTGGTACAGCGGGCCCCACCAACTCGCTACGACCACTGGTGCCGACGGCACGCGTCCCCCGCTTCTGCTCCTTCGGCAGCGCAAACAGATAGAGCGGCAGCAGGATGAGCAGGTGGATGCCCGCATAGATAAGACATGCGTTTCGCCAGCCGAACTCGGCGACCAACAAGGCTGAGAGCGGCCAGCAGATGGTGCTGGCAAAGCCGCCGAACAGGGTCACTGTCGCAATCGCGGTTCGCGCACGCCGGCCGTATATCCGGCCGACTGTGGCGAATGCCGGGTCGTAGAGGCCCGCGCCCATGCCGATGCCAAGCACCAGCCATGAAACGGTGTAAAGTGGCAGGTTGGGCGAGAGCGCCAAACCGATCAACCCGGCAGCGAGAAACACGGCGCTCGTCGCTAATACAAGGCGGCCGCCGAGCCGCTGGATGCTGTGACCGACACGCGGCGAGACGATGCCGGCGACGAGCAGGCCGAGCGAAAGGCCACCGACAATCCGGGCCAACGGCCATCCTGTGTCGCGGGCGATGGGCTGCGCCAACACGGCCAGCAGGTAGTAGGACGAACCCCATGCGAGGATTTGCGTCACGCCGAGAACGGGAATTACCGTCCGAAGACGGGGCGCATCCCCGATTGGCGCAGGCGGGTTTGAAGTGGTTTTGCTCACGCGACGACTCCGCAAGCCGCATCCCCGGTTGCCTGCGTTGTTGGCGATAGCATTGGCGACGCAGCAGCCAGCATCCCTGGCCGGGAACGTCGTGGTACACACCCCGGTCTCGGGCAGGACGAGTTGCACCTTGTCGGCCGCAACATGGGTCTGGCAGTTCTTCGGGCAGACGCGGGCGCAATCGTGACATTCTTGGAGCGATCGCCGCGCTTGAGGGTCCTGGCGACATGAGAGGCCTTGGAAAAACTGCTTGCTAGTACAGCGTAGAGGTCTTCGCCGGCGCTGGTAAGCATGCCGCTTCCAAGCCTTACAAACAGTGGAACCCCGAGCTCGTCCTCAATGGCCTTAATCTGCCGGCTAACCGCACTGGGCGTGACGTTGAGCTCGGAAGCCGCAAGCTTGAACGACAGATGGCGTACAGAGGCCTCGAATACCGCGAGGGCGGTCAAGGACGGGAGATCATAATAACGATGAACCATTGACACCCCAATCAGATCGGCAGTCGCGAACCAAACAACGGTGTATCCACGTCGTCCTCTAGCCCATAAAGGACTGCCGCCACCTTACACACGCCAAATTCGAGAGACTGATCCATCACCACTCGCCTCCGTGACGCGTTGCGGACGTCCCCCGTGACAAATCATCGACGCAAGTTGCGTGCCGAATTCGCGCGCCGTTTGCGTTGCAGCACTCGTCCATACCGACGGCCCGGCCCTGGCGACCCTTCGTCGAACTTCCGACATTCTTGTGCAGCTTCGGCCCCCATAGTCTCGCGCACCAGCGCCGCCAGCCCCTCCGCTCCTTTGCGGTTATGTGGAGCAAACCGTAACTATGCGGCGACTATGATTATGCGGAGCGGGCTTTGACATCCGACAGATCGTTGCGCTTTTCCAGATAGTTAAGGAAGCTGTAGGCACGCTTTCGCTCCGCATAACTATACTCCTCGCGATGGTTCAACATCGTGAGGAGAGCGAAGATGGATGCTAATAATGTGGTCATTGGTTCCTCGATCCGGGACCGTTGTCGCCACAGATCGATCAGTTCGCGGCAAGTCTGGCCGCGCAAAGATATACGCCGCTGACTATTGAAGGCTACACGGCCTCGGCTCGTCATTTTGCAGCCTGGCTTGGTAGCGTAGGTATCTCGAGCGACAGCATCGATGACGATGTCATTGGTCGTTTTTCCGAACATCGGTGCCGGTGTCCCGGTAGCCGGCGATGGCAGCGCGTTTCACCTGACTATTGGCGTCGCGCCAAGCGATTCTGCGTCTTTCTCCAACAGGTCGGTGTCGGGCGTGCGCCGTTGAAGGTCGCGTCGCCATATCCCTTGCTTGACGACTATCAGGGGTGGTTGCGCGTCCACCGGGGACTTTCGGAACGAACGATCGCCCGTCACCTTCATCATTTGCATAAGCTGCTGCCGGAACTCGGCACGGCGACCCACGACTCTGATGCCGCTCTCGTCCGCAATGTGGTCCGCGAGTGGCGCGAGCGAACCGGACCGGCCGACCTGCGGACCATAACGAGCGCTTGCGTTGCTATCTTCGCTTCCTCGCGGGTGCTGGCCTGTGCCGCCCCAACCTCGATCACGCCATCCCGCCCGTCTTGCAATGGCGCCTTTCGTCGTTGCCGCGGTATCTTGGTGCCGCCGGATGTCGAACGCGTCATTGAATCCTGCGATCAACTCACCAGAGGGCGCCTGCGGGACCGTGCGATCCTGCTTCTGCTGGCACGCCTGGGGCTGCGGGCCGGAGATGTGGCCGGGCTCAGACTCAGCGATGTCGACTTGAGTGGCAAAGCGCGCCGCCAAGTTCGATTGCCGCTGCCGCAGGATGTCGGCGACGCGCTGCTCGCATACATCGAGCAGGAGCGGCCTCGCGTGCATCAAGAGGCAGTCTTTCTTGGAATGGTCGCGCCCTACCGGTCATTCTCGCGGTCTAGCCATGTCTCCACGATCGTAGCGCTGGCGCTGAAGCGGGCGGGCATTTCCAATCCTCCCTCGACCGGAGCTAGCCTGCTGCGCCACTCCGCAGCGACCTCGATGCTACGCTCGGGAGCCACGCTTGAAGCTGTTGGCACGGTGCTGCGTCACCGTTCGCTCGATATGACCGCACATTACGCCAAAGTCGATATTCCAATGCTGGAGCAGATTGCTCAGCCGTGGCCGGGAGAACTTACATGCTGAGTCAGCTCCTCGCCGATCATGCGGCGCTGCACCGTGCCCTGGGATACAAGTTTCGGACCCCGGGCATTCTCCTGCGCAACTTTGTCGCCTTTGCCGAGCATCGCGGTGAGGATGTCATAACGACGGCGACCGTGCGTGAGTGGGCGCAGCAAGCGCCGTCGCCCGAGCAACAACGCAACCGCCTGTTGACGGTACGCCGCTTCGCGATCGGGCTGCAGGCCGCAGACCCGCGCCACGAGGTGCCCTCCGCTGATCTTTTCGGCCGCGCCACTCGCAGGCGCCGCACGCCCTATATCTACAGCCCCGAGGATATCCGACAGCTGATCGACGCCGCTCATCGACTTGGTCCCGACCAGTCGATCCGACCGCTCACCTACGCCACGATGTTCGGGCTGATTGCGGCGACCGGCATGCGTGTTTCGGAGGCGATCGCGATTCGGTTGCCGGACGTGACCGACGATGGGTTGATCATTGCCCAGACCAAGTTCAAGAAGAGCCGGTTGCTGCCGCTCCACCCGTCAACCGGACGCGCCCTGGATGGATACCTTACCACTCGCCTGAAGTCCTCGAGCCAGAGCGATGCACTCTTCATTTCGCATCAGGGAACACCGCCGGCCTATCCGACGGTGATAACGGTCTTCCTGCAAGTCGCTCGATCGATCAGCTTGCGCGGCGCTCCAGGATCGCGAGGAGCGCGGATCCATGATCTTCGCCACACATTTGCCGTTCGCTCTCTCGAACGCTGTGCGCACGATGCCCAGGCTGTCGCGCGGCATATCACCGCCCTGAGCACCTATCTGGGGCACGTCACGCCCATGTGACCGATACTTACTGGTACCTTGAGGCAACGCCCGAGCTGATGGCGCACATGGCGGCGGTCGGCGAGGGTTTGCACCGGGGAGTGCCGGCATGACCCAGCTCGCCCCGCACCTCACCGCGTTTCTTCGCGAACACCTTCCCCGCGAACGGTGCGCCAGCGTTCATACCTGCGAGGCCTATGCCTACAGCTTCCAATTGCTGGTGACGTTCGCCGCGCGACGATTGCGCAAACGACCCTGCCTGCTACAGATCGAAGATATCGATGTGCCGACAATCCTCGCCTTCCTCGAACATATCGAGGCGGTGCGTGGCAACAAGCCCCGCTCGCGCAACGCAAGGCTGGCTGCCGTGAAGTCCTTCTTCCGCTATCTCGAGCACCGCGTCCCCGCAGTACTGGATCAGGCCCTTCGGGTGCACGCTATTCCGATGAAGAAGATTGACGAGGCGCTCGTGGCTTCGCTATCGCGTACCGAAGTGCAGGCACTGCTCGATGCACCGGATCGGCGCACATCATCGGGCATCCGAGATCGAGCCATGCTGCATCTGGCTTTCGCCGGCGGCCTGCGCGTTTCCGAACTCGTCGGCCTCGCGCTGGATCAGTTCGGCTGGCGGTCGCCGGCCAGCATCCATATCATCGGCAAAGGACGACGAGAGCGCGTGCTGCCACTTTGGCAGGAGACCGCTGCCGCGGTCCGGGCCTGGATTGCGGTCCGACCCAAGGATGGGGAGACGGCGCTTTTCCTGAACAACGCCGGCCGGATGATGACCCGCTCCGGCTTCGAATACATCCTTGAAAACACGCCGCCGCCGCGGTCAGCGGCGCGCCCACGTTAGCGACAAAGGCGATATCACCTCATGTACTGCGACACAGCTGCGCCATGGACATGCTTCAGGCCACGCGGGATATCCGCAAGGTGGCGCTGTGGCTCGGTCATGCCACTCTCCAGAGCACAGAGATCTACCTGCGCGCTGACCCGACCGAAAAACTCGAGATGCTCGACGCTCTGGAACCGCTCGGCATAAAGCCAGGCAAATTCCGCCCGCCGGATAAACTGATCGCGATGCTTGCCGCAGGATAGCGAATTGTTATGCAGAGTCGATGGGCGCCACAAGGCCGAAGATGCGCCTACCAGCCTCCTCGGCTCTGCATAATCATGGTCGCCGCATAGTTCCGGAAGTCGACTGGCTTTGTCACCACCATGACCTTGACCGCACCCGTCGACCCGATCACGACGTCGCCTTCAGCGCGCGGATTACAGCAGCCACCGTTTTGGTGTCGGCGCCGCGGCCAACGCGCATGGCGATCCCGTCGAATCTCAAGCTCGATCACGCCGGCGTCGCGGACCGCCTTGTGCTTCCGTGGTCGTCCTGGACGTTGCGCCACGGGTTCCGACAAGGACGCTGCAACCACCGCAGGAACGAACAGGGATTCTGATGCCGTCGCCTCCGCTGACGCGCAGCCCGGCGCCAAGCAAACAGTTGCTGTGGGGAAAGCGCATATCGGCGAGCTACAGCACAAACCGTCTCGCCAGCCTCGTAGCTCTCCGCAACGATCCGCGCCTTCCTCTGGAGGCCACTCGCGTCGCCCGCCGGAGCCCGTGAACACCTCGAACCGGCGCACCGGCTCCAAATCGTTCGACTTAAGCGTAAGCTCTGAAATCGTCATATGTCGAAGCCCTCAAAGGCTCCGAACCTCGTCCTTCACGCCCATCCCCGAAAGGTGCCGTCGGAACATCGCTTACCGCCGGTCTGGGCGCGGGCATAGAGATCAGCTGGCGAGCTTGGGGAGGTTCGGGGCAGCGGCTGTGACTTCTTCCGCTGGCGGCGCAAGATGACGAAGGCGTCGGTAGCAGCATGTCGCGTGCCATGTCGCGAGGGCCCTCGTGGATCGACTGCAGGATCTTGGGGGCCGGCGCATTCGGGCAGCAGCGGGGTTTGAGGGCACAGGCGTCACTGTCGAGGTTGCTGGCGCGGTAGCGCATCAACCCGTTCTCATCGACGAGAGGGCGAGGCATCCTGTAGTCCTTGTGGCGCTGTCGCAGTTCCTTCCCACCCGGACAGGTATCGAGATCGCCGCGGCGGTCGTAGGTGAGGTCGGCCCGCTTGCCGTCGCGACGCTCAGACTTGTCGAACACAGGGATGTGCCGCTGGATCCCGCGATTCGTGCCCCAGAATCTCGGCCAAGCCGCAGGTGCGTCTGCGACCAGCGTCCCCGGATGGACGCCGAAGCGATCCTGGGTGCGCTCGATCATCGTGCACGCCACGCCAACCTCGGCTCGCCTCGACGTCCACGATGACGGCGTGGTCCATGTCAATCAGGTAATTGGCATCGACCTCACCGACGAAAGCTCGCGCCGAAACAGCCCAACAAACCTTGATACCACATGCGAACGAAATGAAAAAATCAGACCAGCCGTGCATCGACCTCAGGGGGCGGAATAATCTCGGATTCAGGGGGCGGCTTCGTCGGAATCGGCAACCGCTGGAGGGCCAAGATGGCGACCTGTTCAAAGCGGTTCGAATGGGTACAGCTTCTCCATGCAGATAAGCGGCGCAAATCGGATCTCTCAGCGGGGGCCGGATTCAGACGCACTTTTTGTGGGGATCTTTGGTGTAGGCCTGCGGTTTGCTCCGGCTGTTAACTTCCTCGCGGTCCACGCCTGCTCTGCGGCAAAAGCTTCGCTGCCGGGTTCGTGAGAAACGAACTCAAGAGCCGTTTCCTCGACTCTCGGCACAGGGACTCCAGCGTCGGCAAAAGCCGCATATCGCGCCAGGATGCCACGCCGCCGGCGACTCTGATGAGGCTGCGACCACTCAAGATGTTCTGAAGTCCAGGGTTCCGTGAGTTTAATATAGTTAGCCTCAAGGGCCTCTTTCAGGACTTGTTCTCCGGCTTCAGTTCGCGCAAGCAATGAATTCCAGCCCTCGTCCTCCTGCTTTGGATTGGCATCTTGCCAGCAGTCCATTGCGGCAATATCAGCCGACAGGCCGATGCTATCAGGGCAAAAGCGACATCGGAAGTAGCTCTGCCATGTGGTTTCGTCGTCCCAGAGATCCCAAAAGTTCACCTGGAAAGTTCGGCCGTCCTTCGTACCAGCGGCAGTTTGCCCCGGACAGCCATGTCCGCGGTAGCGGAACCAAGAAAGATCGTTTTCGGCAACGTTCCATTCCGACAGGAGAGGTCTATATTTGCCCAATCCGGGAAAGCCGCCACAAAACAGGGTGAATGTGTACTTGCATAGTTGTGCTACGCGTTCATCAAGCCTGCTAAGATTTTGAAGGGCCGTGACATCGCACGGTTTGCCGACAAAGGCAAAAGTTCGACCCTCTGCCAATACATCGGCGATGTCACTCAGGGGCGCCGATGGCGAATAGCGCGACCCCATGGCCGCCAGAACTTGTTCACGGGTGCGGGATCGATGAGGCCGAGAAAGCATTGGTCGATTTGGGTCGGGTGCGAGATGGACGATCTGCTCCACCAAACCGGACTCGAGCACAAAAAGTGAAAGGGAGGTCAGGGCTCCACCGGATGACGCTTGAAACCGTATCTCGGGATCGGACGAATACCCCTTCCATAGCATACGCCGTGGTCCCCACATTGGGTCTGTCATATCAGTATTCACGTAGTCTGGAACAGATATGTTCACCCCGGGGCAGACAGCGTTGAAAACGTCGATCTCGCGCTCGGTGAGGTCTCGTCGGCGCACCGGTTCGTGCAATCCGTCATCAGCCGTTAGAAGGGCCACTGCGTCCGGACCAAGCAGGCTGTGGCAAGCTCCGCAGCCCATGCAAAGCCCTTGAGTGGTTACATCTTCGATATTTACTCTCATTGTAGCCTCTTGGCACGCTTCGCTTTGATGGGAAGCGACTAACGGTGCGCCGCAATCAGCCCCCTGCCAAACGGGCTTTCGCTTCTCGGCAAATGCTCGCAGGCCCTCGCGCTCGTCCTCCGACCCGAACACTTTCTGAACGATAGGCAACTGTTTCAACCGATCCTCCTCTGCTTGTCCATCG